>JAAYEH010000248.1 GCA_012728855.1 Rhodopirellula sp.
CTCCGCTGAGGCGCCGGTACGTTCGCTTGCTTACCCATCGAGATTCCTCCTCTTCGTTAAAGGTTGAAAAACTCTACCTCAGAGGAAACTCTCACAACGCGATTCCCAACAACCCCGAGTTATACACCAGCACTTCCGCAAGGAGGTGAAGGACTACTTCGTTAACCGTCTCGGGCGGCCGGAAATTCTCAACCGTATTGGTGACGATAACATACTCGTCTTCAATTTCCTTAATGACGAGAAGACCAAAATGGAAATCATCGGAAAGCAGGTCGACGAGCTGACGGACTACCTCGCCAAGAAGTACCGTGTGGCCCTCCGTCTTACGCCGGCGTTCGTCCGCGTGCTAATGCTTCATCCAAGCGGGTTCGAGCGCAACGGAGCGAGGGGCGTACGGAACCTGCTAAACAAGATGGTCCTAAACCCGTTGGCGGAGCAGTATTTTGCGGCCACGACAGAGTGTCAAGGCAAAACGTTCCAGGTGGACTATCGGGTCAAACTGGAGGAGATAGGCTGTCAACCTTTCGACAGAAGCCAACTCGGATATAAGTGGAAAGCCGAATAGGTCTGCTCAACGCCCATCCGTTTTGGCTTGGCGTACCCTCGTAACCAAGGCTGAACCAATGGCCGCACTTCATGGACTCCTTTTTGAGGTACATACAGTGGATGGACGTAGCATTGACGACACGTTTCTATTGAACGACGTGTTTCTGCTACCGGCCGACCCAGCCGTCGTACAAGTAGCGGCGACCGAGGAGCGGTCCTATGTGGCTGGGCCCGGATGCCGTGCCGTGGTCTGGGTAGCCGGATGCCTAAGGCGCTGTCCGGGGTGCTCACTGCGTGAATATCAAGCATTCACATCTGGGCGTCCGGTGGAAGTCCACGATCTCGCTCGCCAAGTATTGGCGATCGGCGGACTTGATGGTGTCACATATTCCGGCGGCGAACCGTTCGAACAGGCTCTGCCATTGGCTGAGCTGAGCCGCATTCTCAAGCGCTCCGGGTTGACCATCGTTGTCTATTCGGGCTATACTCTCAGCGCATTAGAGGGGGCCCCAGAGCGTTTCGGGTCGCTGCTGCGCGAGGCGGACATCCTCATTGACGGCGAGTACCGCGAAGAACTCTCCGGAGCTTATCGCTGGCGAGGATCAGCAAACCAGCAGATCCATACTCTCTCGCAGGACAGGTACGACTCCAGTCAATGGCGCGATGGTATTCGTGAGAGTCAACTTGCCTTCGGTGCCGACGGATTGCGTCTGACCGGCTTTCCGAGTGAGGATTTCGAAGAAACCCTGCTTGCGGGCCTTCGCAGACAGGGAGTCGTAGCGAGGAGGAAAAGTGCTGCCCACTGAACCGGCTGGTCAACATCATTTACACTTGCGGATGGCCGAGATCATCACGCCCCAAGGCGGCTTAATCACAGCCGTCGAGATCTCTGCACCGCGTCCGCGAGATCAATCGCTAGCTATCGTGTTGGACCTGTCTGACTCATGCGGATCTTTGCGACGCGTAATTGATAGCTGCCCGGCCCTTGTTGCATCGCTGCCGGCAGCGTGGCCATTGTGGATTTACCGTTTGAGCGGAATTGCGTGCCTCGACGAAGTCAGAGGATACCGCGTGGCTGATCTCTGCGAAAAGCGGGTCTGGCTTACGAGCTTTGTCGAGATGCGGAATCACGCCGAAGCCGGCTCCGTGGGCGGCAGTTTCATTCGGCCGGTTATGGAGGCGGTTGACAAACGACGGATGGCGCAAGGAATCGACTCGGTGGTAATGCTTGTACTAACAGATGGCGAATTGCTCGACTCAAGCCCAGTTCATGTGCCACAGGAACTCAAGGTCATCGGTATAGCACCACCGGATGCTGCAAAGTGGGGCAACTGGTCTCGCGTCCTGCCAGGAAAACCGCTTCATGGTATGACGGACCGTGCATTAGATGCGGCTTTTCAGAACGAGTCTTCGCCGTTCTTTGGTTGGTGCAAGATCGAGTGAGACGTGCTTAGCGGTCGTCAGTTGGTCGTATGGGGTTTCGATGCGGGACGCGGGACAGTCTGGCCTTTGAAAGGCAACTCGCTGGCATGCAATTTCGCTGCCGGACCAGCGTACATTCTGTTCGAGTTGCCTCGCGCCGAGCTTGACGGACTTCGATTCAGTCTGCGTGCAGAGCAGACGGGCGAGATCGTGCCGCTGATCCTATCGGCAGAAATAGACAGAATTGACGGTGCGTTACTGACACGCATGGAGTGCGTGCTGATGGAAGCGTCCGCGCGAGAGGCCATCACAGTTCTGCTCGACGCATCTGCGGACACCCCAGGCTTTGCTACGATCTGGGAGCATGTCCAGAGTGCCTCGCAATTGGCAGAGACGAGGTGCCCATGGGTGGACGAAGGCGGACAACTAGCGGTCTTTGACAACGAAGCCTTGTTTCTTGACCTGACCCGTTCGGGCACGGGGCGCCCGAATTGGGACTCGCTATTGTGCCTTTACCGAGGGAATATACAATTGCCGCCACGCGCGGAAAGCCGCGTAGTCCTCATTGGGCTTGAACGGCACCATCAACCAGCTCTGCGCTGGGCTCGCGCAGACACACTGCCGTTTGGGGAATTAATGCGAGGGGTCGAAATTGCCTATGATAGGCATTCGGACCGGTGGACCCTTCGGCTTGACGACACGGACGTGAAGGACTTGGAACCAACTGGTAGTGAGCGGATAAATGAATGCTTGGTCTGGGGCGAGGGAATTGCCTGGTGTACGCTGTTCTCGGGTGATCTGCGCGAATGACGAGGAGAACCGGGCGGCGATGGATGAGGGGGCGGCGGTGCTGTGGCCGGACGTGGAGGATCTTTACACGTTGATGTGTCTGCGGGTGGAGAGCGGGCGGCCGGCATTCGAGCGGGAGAAGCAGAACTCGCCGGTGAAGTGCGGAGCTGTGCGAATGGCCCGAGAGCTATTTTGGCGAGGGGATCTGGTTTGAAGAGTGGCCGGACAACTTGCCGGAAAGGAGTGGAAATCGGCGAACAGCCCGTCGCTGTCGCAGTACTTCAGGAAATCCGACTGCTCTCGCCGCTTCCGCATCACACCACCACCACCAAACTATCGTTGCCAACGGCAATCTGCGGACCGTCACCGACGCACGCGCTTCGAATTCCGCGAATTCCGGAGACCACCCTTGACACAATGGACTCTTTCAGGGAGGGACACGAACCAATAATGGAGGCTTACGTAACCTACATTCCTTCGCAGAGTATCAATACCGGTTCATGTCCCGGGAATCGGTCTGCGTCCTGCCGTTTGCGAAACAGGCCTACAGCAGCCCGAAATACCGACGGCTGCTTACGGAGAACCGCTCGTCAAGATAGATCGCGATTGCCTTTGTCATCACCGCCTTGATCTCTTCCGGCTTATAGCCGAGCTTGTCCCGCAACTCCACCGCGCGCCCGCCGATCTCGTTGGCAATTAAGTCCCGGCATGCCTGGTAGCTGCCGTTGCGTTCGGGCGGGTTGGCGTGGATGTGCTTCCGCACGTCGGCGATTTCGTCGCCCTTGCTCAGTTCGCTATCGTCGATCAGGTCGATCAACACGGAATTCAGGTAACCGTCCCCGTACCTCCGCTCGACTTTGCGCAATGCCGCCCGAATGGCCAGCGCGAACCGCTCGGCTTCCTGTTCGAGTTGAATGGCCTTGATGCCCAGATCCACCAAGCCGGCGTTCAACGCGTCGTCCCACTCGACCGCGTGGGGCTCCTGCTCCTCGTCCTGCTCCCAGCGGCGGATCACCAACTGCGTCCTGGAGAGCCCGCCCGCAGTGTCTGGCCGGTACAGCTCGACCTGAATTCGATCGCCGGCTTCTTTGCGACTCTTGCAGTACCGCACCAGCGGCGGAATCGCCATTTCGGGAGACGCGTCGAGCATGTTGTCGAGTTCGTTCATGGCTCCTCCTACTCAGTCAGCATCTTGGCATCGTTGACCAGGCTGGACAGAACAAAAAAGGCGGCATTCTGAGGCGCAACCTTGCGCCCGATTTCAATATCTTCGTCTCGCCGTTCATCGGCGAAGTCGCCGATGCCCTTGACCACGCACCATGCCGGGTCGTCGGCCTTTACAGCAGCGGCGAGCAGGCCGACTCCTTCCATTTCTCCGCCGATGATAGGCGAGTCCCCATGCGGCGCGGTCGTGTATAACTCGTTGCGGAGTTTTGCACAGTGTATCCGAGCGGCTCCGGAGAACATGGCCCCGACATGGACTTCAAAACCGAACTCCGTCCGCGCCTTCTCGCGAAGGCAGCGTTCGACTAAGGCTGATCGGGCTGGTTCGACCTCCACCCCGCTGTAGTCGTTGAAATAACCGGGTTCCCTGGTCGACGGCTTCACGTCGCGATTGTCGTACGGGATCAGCGAAGTCGAAACGAGCACGTCGCCGAGCGACTGCCGCCCGCGGGCGATTCCGAAGGCCATCCCCACTTGAATGATACCTTGGGCGCCCGTGGCGGCCAAGTACCGCACCCCCTTGGCCGCCGATCCCAACCGCCCGTGCGGCCCCATCAAAGCGTGTCCCTTGACTCGCGAGCAGCCAACCGCGACGACTGTTTCCCCGCCAATAGCTCCCAACGTCCAAGCCTCGTCCCGCAGCCCCCTTTCTTGAAAGTACCTCGTCAAGTCGGCGTCCTTCTGGAAATCCAGCCCCAGCTTGCCAGCTTGCTCCTTCAACGCGGCTTCTTCGGCCGACGTTGCCACAAACAAAAGCAGGCTGCACACGGGCATCGCTGTGCCTTGCCAGCGTCTGCACCATCTTGGGCCGGATGCCAGCCTGTTCCAGGTTGCTGATGAACGTTCGCCGGAAAGGAGTGGAAATCGGCGAACAGCCCGTCGCTGTTGCAGTACTTCAGGAAATCCGACTGCTCTCGCCGCTTCCGCATGAAACCATACCACCACCAAACTACGGATCACGAACGCCATCGGCGCCGTCCGCCGCACGGCCTTTTCCGTACGGTTGATCGAGGTGGACGCGGATGCCGCCCTCGCGCGGGTAGCTCACGCGGTAGGCGGGGGCCAGACCGAAGGCCTCTTTGCCGTCACGATGCCGCATGCGGATAGTGACGACAACGTCGTCCCAGAAGTGGCCCTCGCGTGGGCGGTATTGCACGGGAATCCCGGAAGGCGCGGCAGCCACGGCGACGAAGGTCAGGCCGCTTGCGAGGACGGCAGTCGCGGCAGTTGTCAGGGCGCGACGGCGAGTGATGTGGCCGATTGGAGTGTTCATGAACAACGACCCGCCACCATGGCGGAAACGCGTCGTGGGGCAGGTTTGCAACCTGCCGTCTTTACACGCAGATTCGAGGCAGGTTGCAAACCTGCCCCACATTTTCTGATATTCTGGCGGGTGGTTGTTCATGGATGGCTTTCTGGCGGGCCGGGCTACTCAGCATCGCGATCAGTTCTTCTCCAGTGCGGAGAATATGTCTTCGGCCTCCCCCGGCGCCACGAGGTAGACCGGCGTTCCGCTCGGCGTGAACTCGCGAGCCGACTGCGGTCGACCGATGATATCCCATATCGCGATCCGCTCATCCGCCAGTCGGATCGGCTTGGGCTCGGCGTCGGATGTGGCCCACACGACAGCCAGAGCCCGCTCGTCATCGCGGAACACGTAGCCGCGGATTCCATGCCCGAGGGCAAGACGCTTGACGAACTTCGTGGCGGGGGTGAAGAGGTGGGCCATCACGGCCTGGGCCGCGTAGATCTTGTGCGGGGCGCCGGCGTACTCATAGAAGATCCCCTGCAGGCTGTCGCTATTGATGCCGTCGCAGGTTCCAGCGTGATAGAAGATCTTTTCCACGCCGCCGGCCAACATGATCGTCGTCCATCGCACCGCGTACTCCGACTGGACCTGCTCGCTCGGCAGCGGACTGTCGAAGCCCGAATTGGGAATCGGCGTCGCCCACGGATCGTCGTCGGCATAATAGCCATACTCGGTGAGCCAGATCGGCTTGCGGCCACCGTGCTTCTCCATCTGACGGCCAAGCTGTGCCAGCGGCGCTTCGATGAATTCCGGTGGGCGGATGCGAGGGTAATGATGAATGTCGATCGCATCGCAGGCGTCCAGCCCGCCGGCGGCAAAGAACTGCTCAAAATCCTCCATGATCTCGCCTTCGCGAAGATAGCCGACCCCGGCGAGCACGCGGCAGTCGGGATCGGTCCGGCGGGCGGCCTCGCCCATTGCCTTCGTCCAGCGCGCATAGTCCTTGCCCGTGTAGCCATGCTCGCGGGGCAACGAATAACTGGTGAACAACGGTTCGTTAAAGACCTGCCACCAGCGGACGCGGCCGCGATAGTGCGAAACCGTCTTTGCCACATAAGCTTGGAAATCGGGCTCGTCTCGCGGTGCGTAGGCCACACGGGCACGGTTGGCCGGATATCGATCCGCCGCCCCAACGCTCGCCGGCGCGCTGGAGGACCAGTTGGCCGACGGAAAAGGCAGCAAACCGAGAACGCGCAATCCGTGCTCCAACGGCCGGTTGATCTGATAGTCGGTTTCCGTGAACGTGAACTGCCCTTTCTCGGGCTCGACTTCCTGCCACTTCAGCGACCAGTCGCGGATCCAGATCATTCCGGCCATGCGCGTCAGATCCAGCAGGTGCGGCCAGGGATAGGCGTGGTTCACGCCGAAGCGGGAATCGTCGCCGCGGTGGACCGGGATCACGGCCAGCCGCAGGGATCGTTGCTGGGCGACGTCGCCGGCCGTCATGACCGCATGGAATTCGAAAGAACCGCGGAGCGAAGACTCGGGACCGGCATTGACTTCCATCTGGGCTGCCGAACCGGCTGGGACAGCGACTTCGAAGGAGTTGCTCCAGGCCTCTTTGCCAAAGAAGTCGATGAGGCGAAACTGAACCTTGGGCGATTGGGGCTTCGTCGACGCATTGGCCAGCACAAAGCGAAACACCAGCGGCTCTTCCCAGTCGAAGACGTTGCCCGTCTTGGCGGTGGCGATGCCGAATTCCAGCGGCTGTCGCGGGGCGAATTCGGTGGCCGAGGGGCCTTCTTCCAGTTGGATTGCGTCGATCCAGACGGTTGCCGCGGCGGGCGGACTAGGGTTGCTTCGCGTCTTGCGAAGGTCGGGCCCGGCCAGCACGTAGCACCAGCGACGCGAGGGGGTGAACGTGAACTCGTATCGCTGCCACTCGGTGGAAACGCGCAGCGGCTTGGTATGCGTGCGCCCCATGAACTCGCGAACGGCGAGCACGGCCGGCGTGTTTTCATGGGCGGCTTTCAGGAAGACCGACAGCGTGTACGGCTTTCCCGCCGCGACTTCCAGGAACCCGGCGTTGGCCGCCAGCGGCGCCAGGATCGGTTCACGGGTCAGTTCGTAGTAGTCGAAGAAGGAGACGGGCCGGTGATCCGGCGATAGTTCGATCCGCAGACTGGCTCGACCGTCGCGGGCCTGGCTCGCATCGAGTTCGCCGAAGAGCCGGTTCATGGGGCCGCCCCAGTGCGCCGGCCGGTCCGCTTCGGCGGAGCCCCATCCGTCGGCGCCACATTCGAAGCTGGCATTAGGAACGAGGTTCTTGCCAACGGCTGCGACGACCTGCCCGGGCCGGTAGAGGTCGGGCCCGGCTTCCTCAAACACCAGGTCATCCAGCCAGAGTGTTCCGGTCGAGGTAAACCAGATTTGGAAGCGGCCGGACGATTCGCAGTCGCGCTTGGCGGTAAAGACGAACTCGTGGCGCGTCCACTGCGTTGCGGGGACGAAATGGCCATCCAGGCCGCAATTCTCCCACTTGGAGGTATCGGAGAGGGCGATGGAAACCATGTCGCCAGCGATCTTCCGGCCCTTCGCCCAGAAACTCACGCGATAATTCTTGCCGCGCCGGACCGGCACGCCCATCTGGCAGAGCATGGCATGGGCCGCCGGATTTCCCGGCTGGAATCGAGTGCAATCGAGCCGGGCCGAACGGCCGCCGTCGCGCCCCTCGTCGATCGAAAGACTTTGCACGACGAACCGGCTGTCGCCCGACGGCTTCCACTCATCCGGGACGCCGTTCGAGTCGGCGTCGTTCTCAAAGCCGGGATTGCGAACGAGGCTGGTTGCGGCGGATGCATTGGCAGCGGTGAGCCAGACGGCAACAAGCATCAGACATCGAGTCATAGTTCTCTCCTCCTTGTGCGGCATTGTACCGGCCGCTCGCCGAACGCTGCAAGCGAGCCGTTCGTCGCCATCGCCGCCAGCGGCCGAGGAACTGAAACGCCACATGCACTCCAGCGGCATCGCGACCTTCCTGGTGGTGGATTTGGCCGCATCCCGATTGATAACGATTGATAAGCAGCGTTGAAAAGGGGACAGGCACCGAGCGGCAGGCGTTTCCTCGGCAATTCCGGGCCAAAACCACGCTCGGAGCCAGTCCCCTTTTCAACTCCGTTTACAGTTTGAGTTATTACCAGGCAGCCCGGCTGCTGCAACGGCTCACCCGACAAGCTACAATGGTGTTTTGGATTCGGAAGCACCGTCACGGGAGATTGTCATGCGAAGAACGAGTTTGTCTTCATTCGGCTGTCGCGCAGCGATTGTCTGTGCCGTGTTGTCGGTATCTTGGCTCGCCGGCCGGCCGGGCGCCGCATTGGCCCAGCAAAGCCTGCGGTTCGAAGCCGAAGCTGTCACATCGCCCCACGATGCCTGGCAGGCCGATCGGTATTCCGACAGCCACTGGAATCTCTGGTCGACCGACAAGGACGCCGCCAAGAAATGGTCCGGCGGCACGGTGCTGCAATCTCCGCGGGTGCTGAAAGACCGCGACAAGCCGGAGGACGGCGCGCCGCCGCTGCACACGGTCGTCAAAGACATCCCGCCCGGTGAGTACTACGTCGCCATCGGCGGCGTGGCACGGCCGCTGGGGATCTCACTGGACGGAAAGAACTGGAAGAAGATCGACGGCTCGGCCGCCAACCTCGGACTGCTGGAGGTGGGAAAGGAAGGCTTTCAACTCTGGGTCGACGACCGCTATGCCTCCGGCGTCAGTCCAGGCTCGGCCTACTACGACTACCTCGAATTCACCCCGCTGCCCGATCCGAACCGCAAGCCTAAAGTACAGGGCTTTGCAAAAACGCGCGTGGACGAACCGCTGGGGCGAGGAATTGTCGCCATGCCGATGGCCGGAGGTCGCGTCTACATCGGGTGGCGCCTTCTCAAAGACGATCCGGCAGACATCGCCTTCGACGTGCATCGCCGGGTACAAGGCGCCTCGCCAGAGAAGCTCAATGAGGCGCCGTTGACCAAGACGACCGATTTCGTCGACAAGCATCCGGCCGCCGGCGTCCGAAACGAATATGTGGTGACGCCGGTCATTGCGGGAAAGGCGGGCAAGCCGTCCGATACTGCCGAAGCGGTCCCGTCGGAGCAGGGACAGTGCTATCGATCCGTCAAGCTCAACGGCGATCACGCGTTCCAGAAGTGCGGCGTCGCCGACCTCAACGGCGACGGCGTTTACGACTACGTGATCAAGCAGCCCGGCGACAACATCGATCCCTACGAGAAATACTGGAAGCCCAGCCCCGAGACCTACAAGATCGAAGCGTATCTCGCCGACGGCACTTTCTTGTGGCGCTACGACATGGGCTGGGCGATCGAGCGGGGAATCTGGTACTCGCCGGTCGTCGTCTACGACCTCGACGGCGATGGCCGGGCGGAAGTCTGCCTCAAGGCCGGCGAGGGCGATCCCCGCGACTCGGACGGACGGGTGCAATCCGGACCGGAGTATCTGCTGGTGCTCGACGGCATGACCGGCCGGGAAAAAGCCCGCGCCGCGTGGCCCCCGCGCGAGGACTTCCCCAGCTACAACTACGCCTCGCGAAATCAACTTGCCGTTGCCTACCTCGACGGGAAAACGCCTTGCCTGATCGTCGAGCGCGGGACGTATAACGTGATCCGGGTGCAAGCCTACCAGCTCGATGCCGGCAAACTCCGCGAGCTGTGGCAATGGAGCGACGAGGAAGAAGGGGGCCGTTATCGCGGTCAGGGCGCGCACAGCATGCATGCCGCGGACATCGACGGCGACGGCCGCGACGAGGTCTTTCTGGGATCGGCCGTTTTGGACGACAACGGCGTCGGGCTATGGTCGACCGGCTTGGGGCATCCCGATCACCATTACGTCGGCGATATCGACCCGCGGCAACCCGGTCTGGAAGTTTACTACGGCATTGAGTCGCGGCGGGAGAAGTACGGCTGCTGCCTGGTCGAGGCCCGCACGGGCAAGGTTCTCTGGGGCCTGGATCGGCCGACCCGCCACATCCATTCCACCGGCATGTGCGCCGACATCGACGGCAGCGTGCCCGGCATCGAGAGCTATTCTTCCGACACCGACAGCGAGAAGAAGTCCAACGTGCGCTGGCTCTTCGACTGCCGCGGCAACATCCTCCGCGACGATCTCGACTGGGGATTCGGCCCGCGATCCGTCTGGTGGGATGCGGACCTGCAGCGAGAGATTCTCCGCGGCAGGCAGATCGTCAAGTACCAGGGCGACCGGGATCTCGGCGCCGTGGAAGGTTCGGTGATCGGCTTCGCCGATGTGCTCGGCGACTGGCGCGAGGAGTTGATCGTGTCCAAGGCGGGCGAACTGCGGATCTACTCTACGACGATCCCAGCCGCGGACCGACGTGTATGTCTGATGCAGGATCCGATCTACCGGCTCGACGTGTGCATCCAGGCGATGGGCTACACGCAGTGCCCGATGGCGACGAAATGCCTGTCCGCCGATTGATTGCCGGTTATTCGCCGGGCAGATTCTCAAGGTCGATGCGGTCCTTGGGACGCCCAGCGGCTTGTTTCATTCTTCTCAGCCACTCAAGCGAGACGAATTTTCGGCCGCCGCTTTCCTGCGATGAGGCAAGCAACTCATCGACGGCTACGTGCGGGTAGCCGGGAACGTAGTCGAAGACATCGAGAAAGCCTTCGTCGGTCAAGAGCATCATCAAGCGTGTTGCACGGATGTACTCAGGCGATACGGGCCAGGTCCGTTCGAGCCCCGTCGCGGGATCGATCTCGTCGCCGATCCAACGGGCGTTCAGTTCCACCAGAGCACGGTAGAGAGCTGCTTCGGAATCGCCGGTCCGCAAAACGACGATGTCCGTATCCTCGGTGGCTCGCAGGTAGCCGTGGTACGCCACGGCGTGGCCCCCGATGACGACCAAGGGAACCTCATGCTTGACCAGTACGTCGATGAGGCGAAAGGGGTCGCCACTCTCCATGAATCACCTCCACGCGGCGAGAATGCATATTGCGGCGGAGAAAGTGCCGATATCCCTCGGGCGATGCTCGAAGCAGCTCGAAAGACCTTCGCTGCAACGCAGCGAAGCGGGCCAGCCGTTGTTCGGGCGAATCGCCGCCGCGCATCCGGCGCGCGAAACGCGTGCGCTTTTCGATTGCCGATGGAATGTCGTCGTGCTCTGTCGCCACGGTTCGTCTCCTTAGAGCCTATCCCAAAACCGCCGGGCCCCCTCTCCGCCAAGGTTTTGGGATAGGTTCTTAACACCATCCTACACGACGGGCCGGTCTTTCGTCCATCACCGTTGGAACGGTCGCGGGAGTTGACCGCGGAGACGGGTGCAACGGCTTACGCCGCCAGGTATAATGGCGACCTGGATTCGAGAACACCGTCCCGGGAGGTTATCATGGGAAGAACGAGCCTGATCCGAGTCGTGCCTGTGGTTTCCATGCTGTTGATCGGGTTTCCGGTCTCGGGCGATCCGTGCGGACGGGCCGCCGACTACACGGTCCGCGAGGATGACGAGCAGGTCTTCATCGCCACGGCGCAACTCGAAGCCGCGATCCGCAAGACGGGGTATGTCAGCGGCGTGGCGCGGCAGTCGTTTCTCGATAAGAAGACCGGCTTTCGCGATCCCGGGTTCGGGCTGGACATCGCCGATTGGATCATGGAGCCGGGCAGCGACGAAGCCTACCGCGACCGGCTCGAGCCGGAACTGCTCTATTCGTTCGGCGATCTCTACCACGGCAATCGGCCGAAACGGTCGATCGAGGGGCCTCAGATCTGCACGCAGGCCAAGGAACTCTCGCCCGAGATCACCCGGGGCAAGGACTTCGTGGCTGTGAAGCAGCAGTTTCGCTACCGCACGGCCGCCCCGGGCAAAAAGACCGGATCGCTCTGGACGCAAAAAATCGTCTTTCCCGCGGGCAAGCGGTACTTCCTCTCGATGGACCGGATCGACACGGTGAACTCGAGCGACGCCATGTTCTTGCGAATCGACATGCCCGGCCACATCAGGCACTCGCGCGGCGACCGTTTCAGCGAGATCTACTTGAGCTACCACGGCCGAATTCCGGCTTCGGAGTTCTTCGAGGATTTCCCGCCCGATGCCAAGCTGAACTATCGCCGGGATCGCGATCCGATCCCCGAGCGGTTCATCCGCGCCGTCCGGCTCCGCAACCCGGAAACGGGCGAGAGCGGCCCATGGCTGGCCGGCATGACGCTCGATCCGGCGGTGGTCTGGGAGGCATGGTGCCACCAGCGCGGCTATGTGTGCATGATCGAGGAGTTCGGCGGCCGGCCGATCGAAGCCGGTGAGTCGTTCAGCGCGGCCTTCGTCGTCGGCTACTTCGATTCGATCGACGAAATGAACCGCGTCTACGACGTGTACCGAGGCCATACCGGGCTGGAGGTGAGCCCGGACGGCTGGAAGTTGAGCAAGTAAGCCCCGTCGATGTCCACGCTCGCCATCCGATCCCTCGATAAAACGTATCCAGGCGGCGCGAAGGCCCTCGACGGATTCGATCTCGACGTGGCCGACGGGGAGCTTGTGGCCGTCGTCGGACCGTCGGGGTCCGGCAAGACGACGCTGCTGCGGCTGATCGCGGGCTTGGACCGGCCGACCGGCGGAAGCATCCTGCTGGACGGCCGCTCGTTGGCCGGCGTCTCTCCGCGCGAGCGAAACGTGGCGATGGTCTTTCAACGGCACGCGCTCTACCCGCATCTGTCGGTCTTCGGCAACATCGCCTTTCCGCTCAAACTGCGCGGCGTTGCCCGTGGCGAAATCGCTCGTCGCGTGCGGCAGACGGCGGAGCTGCTCGGCATCGAGCGACTGCTCGACCGCCGGCCGCCGCAGCTTTCCGGGGGCGAGCAGCAGCGAGTGGCTTTGGGCCGGGCGATCGTTCGCCAGGCGGCCTGTTTTCTGCTCGACGAGCCGCTTTCAAGCCTCGACGGCCCGCTCCGCGACGAGATGCGACAGGAACTCCGAGCAATGCACCGCCGGCTGGGAACCACCACGATTTATGTCACCCACGACCAGCAAGAGGCTCTCACACTCGGCCGGCGGATCGTGGTCCTCCGTGGCGGCCGTATCCAGCAGGTTGGCTCGCCCCGCGACGTCTATCACCATCCGGCCAGCGGTTTTGTCGCCGGGTTCATCGGCTCTCCCGCAATGAACTTCCTGCGAGGAAAGATCGTCGAGACAGGCGGACGCCTGTGGTTCGAACACGCCGCCGGCCGAATTGCGATACCAAGGTGGGCAGAGGCGGAAGTCCGAACTCGGACCGGCACGGCGGCGACTTTGGGCGTTCGGCCCGAGGCGATCCGCGAATCGCCTGCCGAGGGGATGATGAGCGGTGAACTGCGGGCAACGGTCGAGTCGGTCGAGTTTACCGGCACACATGCCAGCGCCTTTTTGAACCTTGGCGGAACACGCATCGTGGCCCGGCTTCCCGCCGACCGACAACCTGCTCCCGCGGCAGTATTTCGATTCGGCATCGACCTCGACAGGGTCCATTTCTTCGAGACCGGCTCACTCGGCGATGAGCCCGGTCGCAATATGTGCCTGGCCTTGGAGCCGGACTGAACAACGCCCCCAACTGCCGAGTTGATTCACTTCCACGCAGGCGTCGACGATCGCCTGCTTGCCTTCCTTTATGCCGCTCGCCTCTTCCCGCCCGCGGGGTATAATGTAGTGCCTCAACATCGAGGAAAGGCTAAGAGTCTATCCCAATACCGCGTCGGAAGAAGGGGGCAGGCACATTTTGCTCCGAAGACTCCCGACCCCATCCCGCGCGACGTCGATGCTACTCCCCTTGGTCCAAGGATCCTTGCATGGACAGTATGGTCTGGCAGGTTGCCCTCACGCTCGGATTTCTCTTGGGCTGCGCGATCCTGGCGGGAGGCTTCGCCGGCGTGGCGCGGATCCCCAAGGTGACGTCGTACCTGCTCGTCGGCGTGCTGCTTGGTCCTTCGGTGCTCGATTGGGTGAACCACGACCACGTACAACGGCTGGAGCCGCTTACCAAGCTGGCCATCGCGCTGGTTCTCTTTAATCTGGGCTGCAATTTCCCCTTGACGCGGGCACGCCGCATTCTCCGTCGTGTTCTGCGGCTGTCCCTGGGAGAACAAGGAGCCACCTTGATCCTGGTCGGGGTGGGCGTGTTGGCGTTCGGCGCTTCTTGGCAGGCGGCGATCCTGTTGGCCGCGCTGGCGTTGGCGACCGCACCGGCCACAACGATTCTCGTGCTGAAAGAGGCGGAGTCGGAGGGGCCCGTCACCGACTACGCCAATGCCCTGGTCGCGCTGAATAATCTCACCTCGATCCTCCTCTTTGAATTGCTCTTTCTCGCCATCCATTTCGTCGAAGGCAAGCTCTCCGTGTCTGCTTCCGTCCAATTGCGACAGTTGCTCCAGGACGTGCTCGGATCCGTCGCGTTGGGCGTGGCCGGTGGCGTGGTGATCAGTCTCTCCTACACACTCGTAGCCACGGCCCGGCGGCTTGTCCTGTTGTTCGCCGTCATCACGCTGCTGCTGGCGGTCTGCCAGCTCTACTCCATGCCCTATCTACTGGCGTTTCTTGCGATGGGCGTTACCGTGGCCAACAGCTCGGATCAAACTCGTCAGGTACTCGGCGAACTCGATCGCCTTACCGGCCTGTTGTCCGTGGTGTTCTTCGTCGTTCACGGCGCCGAGCTGCAACTCGCGGCGCTCGCTCAGGCGGGGTTGGTCGGGATGGCCTACATCGTATTCCGTTTGGCGGGCAAGTACTTCGGAACGCGGTTCGCCGCCCGAGCCGTCCATGAGGACGCGACCGTCCGCACGTGGCTGGGAGCCACGCTGGTGGCGCAGGCAGGGGCCGCCATCGCGCTGTCGGCCATTGCCGCCCAGCGCGATCCGGAATTGGGTCGGCACATCCAGACGATCATTCTCGGCACCGTGGTGGTCTTCGAGTTGATCGGCCCGATCCTTATCCGCCAGGCGGTGATCCGGGCCGGTGAAGTCCCCCTGGCTCAAGCGATTCACCACAGCAGCACGGGACCGATGGACCAACTGCGAACCGTCGTCAATCGGATGCTGTTGGCCTTCGGCTTCAACCCGTGGGAAAGACGAACGGCCGACAACGTGAGCGTCAAGGAAATCATGCGCAAGAACATTGTTGCCGTGCCGCAGTCGGCCCCCTTCGCCGACGTCATCGCCGCCATCGAACACAGCCGCGAGAATACCTACCCGGTGATCGGCAACGCCGGCGAACTGATCGGAGTCATTCGCTATCCCGAACTCAGCTCCGTGCTGTTCGACCCGGCATTGGGTTCGCTGGTACGGGCGGCGGATGTTGCCACCGTCGCTGACTGTATGCTCCATCCGGACGATGCCGTCGATCGAGCAAGCGAGATGTTCGAGTCGACCCAAGACGACGTGATCCCCGTCACCACCCCCGAAACGCCCTACCGCCTGATGGGCGTCGTCCGCCGCCGCGATGTTTTGCGAATCCTCATTCGCAGCCAGTCGGGAACCTCGCCGGCGGGGCATTGAGGCGCGGAGCAGGGAGCAGGCGGTGGAATGGTGAATGGGCCATCGAGTTGGTCCGCCCAGGAAAGGGGAGTGGCACATTTTGCTGCGAAGATTGCTGCGAAGACTCTGCAAAATGAGCCAGTCTCCGACGGTTTTGGGACAGGCTCCGAGACAACTGTGGCAGGACCGCGTGTGATGGAAAGGCGGGCGTGCGACGCAACGCACCGCGCTGGTGTTGCACGGGGAGGCGCTGTGTCGCAGGTTGTTGGGGCCTGTGTCGCAGGTTGTTGGGGCCAAAGAGTTTGGAGTCGGCAGATGGCGAGCAACAGCCAGAGGTCTTTTGAGGGGTGTGTTGCATGTTGGCGCGAGCGTTGGGCCCTCGCCTGGCTGGATCAGCCTGTGCGATGGCCGACGTGCAGCGTCGGTCTGACGCAAGCGGTTGGGAATTGCTGGACATGGTTTGAGTTGATGCACTCTCGATTTGTTTCGGCATGATCGCTGGGCGGAGCGAGCGATAACATATCACGAGCCGCGGCAACGGCCGGGCGGACATTTTCCGCAGCGACGAGGACCGCCGGCGCTTCCTCGCGCAGTTGGCCCACCACCTGCATCATTGCACCGTGGACCTGTACGCTTTTGTGCTCATGGACACAGTATCGCCGCCACATCACGACCTGCGCCCGACTGCAACCCCGAATCCCAAGTCTGAACCCTGGAATCCTCAGTCTCAGTTGGACCTCATTGCCTGTCAGCCCTGGCTCGATGGCGAGCCGATCACTGCTCTGGGTCGCACTGAAAAACTCGGCCACTCTCAATCGGCCTCGCATCCGAAGAGCGACACATGGCTTTCCGTTCCCGACGGAATAAACGTGTACTGTGGATGAACCGCATCGCCCCCGCTTGGTAGGGCGAAATAGCCAGGAATCCGTCCGATAACCAGATTTGCAGGATCGCGGGTCTGTGTTACCTGCCTTTCGGCGTGTATAACTACCTCGCCGACCTTTCGGCGGTTTGGCGTTCTTCGCGGAGTGCCGTCGTCTTGCCAATGCCCGGCTCACCCAGGAGCACCAGGCAAGACTGATCGGAAATGTCAGAGAAGTCGGCCAGATCCGGGTTGAGCACGTCTCGTGCGTCCCCACTGGGGTCAGCGAGATATCCACCATCGCTGAGGAAGAACCGTCCGTCCCTTGGACACCAGAACCGAGAGACGCTGTGCGTTGGACGATTCTCAATCTGGCTCACTGGTCTACTTCCTCACCAAATTTCCAAATACGGCCTCTAATTCCGTCACCAGCCCGACGTGAGCACCCGCTGCTTCTCCGCCGCATCCAACACCTGCCGACACGACTCCCAGTTGATCTTTTCGACGTGCGTGTATCGAAGCTCGAAGGGGTGGCTCTTCGGCAATTCGTCAATGATCTTCTTCGCCCGCTCCTTTTCGCCGAGGGCCATGGCCACCCAAGCGTCTTCCAGCACGTCGGGAATCTGGCCGAATAGGCTGAAGATGTCCTGGAGCCGGTCGGACAGCAGTTCATGGACGCGGTCTTCGACCGAATCCTTGTACCGCATGTTGTAGACCTCGACCGTGTCGTGAATCTGGCCGATCCGCTGGATTCGCCCTTTACGTTGCTCCAGTTTGGTCGGGTTCCACGGCAAGTCGAGATTGATCAGCCGCGCGAGGCGCTGCAGGTTGAGCCCTTCGGAAGCCGCGTCCGTTCCCAACATCAGGCGGATCTCGCCGCGGCGGACCATCAACTTCAAGTCGTCGCGCGCCCGCGGAGCCCACTCACCGTTGAGCATAATTCCCGATGTCGCCGGCCCTGAGTAGATGGCGATCATCTCGTCATCGAGTTCCTCCGAAAGCTGTTCCGCCAGCCACTGGATGGAGTCCCGGTACTGGCTGAACACGATGCAGCCCATCCGCAGCCAACCGCGCTCAAGCAAGCATTGGCGCACAACCACATATTTCGGATCCCGCTCCTGATTGGCACGAAGAGCGGCGACAAACCTCTCCAGCAAATGGCGTTCCTCGCTGGTCAGGGAACGGGAGAACTCGGAGCCGCCGACCGCGGCCCGGTCGCCCGAGGCCTCGTCCTCTTCGTCTTCGTCGATGTCCTCCTCGATGTCTTCCCACTCGGCGAGCAGCTTCTCCGCAGTCCGCAGGCCGGCATGGATCGAGCTGCCCACGCGACGCAGCAGCAGCGTCTTCAGGAAACCGGCCGCCTTCATTCTCTGGCCGAGCTTCTCGCAGAACTCTTCGGCCAACTCGTATGCTTCCCGCAAATAGGGCGGCAAGCGAATCGCATCCTTGTCGCCCTCCCCCAGCAATCGCACACTGATCTTCTGAAGCAGGGGCTCGTGGGTCTCGGGGTCGATCTGATTTTCTAGCTGCTCGCGAGTGCGGCGAACGATGCGGC
>JAAYEH010000249.1 GCA_012728855.1 Rhodopirellula sp.
TAAACGTAATGCAGGCCGGTTGTCTCGTCGCCCGACTTAGGAGCAAAGATCATGTTGCCGGCCGCGTCGTAGACGGGATCGATCCACGAACCAGTGAGTCCGGTGATTTCATTGGCTGCGTTGGTGGTGCGGTCCTGCGACGTGCCGTCATCGTTAAAGGTCGAAAAATTGCCCAGGCCGTCGAGCGTCCAATCCTGATCGAAGCCGTCAGCCCGATCCATCGTCGCCAGCCGGTCGAGGGCGTCGTAGGTATAATCCTCATCGAAGGCGGAGTGCAACTCGTTATCCTTATCGAAGGCGGAGTGCAACTCGTTATCCTTCGAGAGAACATTGCCCATACGATCGAAAGTATAAGTGTACTGGTAGTGTCTGTCAAGTTGCGCACATTTGATTTTGGGTGTTGTCTTGGAACTGGAAAGGAATCCTTCCTGCCCCCTAGGGGGCAGGCCGCAAAGTTTACACGATCGTTTCCGCCGCCGCGAACCGCTCCTCTTGCTCCTGTTCCCTAAGCCGATCCATGTCCAGGTAGCGCTTCGTGCCCCAGCGCGTGCCCGCGATGTGCCGCAACCGGGCCGCGACCAGCATCAACGCCGAACGCCCGTCCGGGAACGCACCCACCACGCGCGTCCGCCGGCGAATCTCGCGCATGATCCGTTCCAGCGGATTGTTCGTCCGTATCTGTCGCCAATGCTCCATCGGGAACGACATGTAGCCGAGCGTCTCTGCCACGCCGTCGCGCACGATCCGGGCCGCTTTGCCGAGCTTCATCGCCTCCAGTTTCGCCGCCACGTCCACGGCCTTTCTCAGCGCCGCCTGGCGGTCCTCCTGGGCGTGGATCGCTTTGAGCATCGCCGCGACCGACTTCACCTTGCCCTTGGGCACGGCCGTGAACACGTTGCGATACCAGTGCACCACGCACCGCTGCCACCGGGCCTCGGGGAAGAACTCGCCGAGCGCCTCGACCAGGCCCAGGCACTTGTCCGAAATCGCCAGCCGCACGCCGCGCAGCCCGCGTTGCTTCAGATGACGCAGGAAGTTTCGCCAACTCTCCTTGTCTTCCTTCGTCCCTTCGCAAACGGCGATGATTTCGCGGTAGCCGTCGCCGCCCACGGCGATCGCCACCAACACCGCCACCTTCTCCACCTCGCCGCCCCACGTCCGCTGCAACCAAATCGCGTCGAAATACACGTACGGATATTCGCCCTCCAACGGCCGGTTTCGCCAACCGTCGATCCGCGCATAGATCTTCTGGTTCAACTCGCTGACCGCGCTGGCGCTGACCCGCGTGCCCCACAGGGCTTCGGTGATGTCCTCCACCCGACGCAGCGACACGCCCGCCAAATACATCTCCACCAACGCCTCCTCGACGCTCGACTCGCGGCGCTTGTACCGCTCGATGATCTGCGTCTCGAAGGGCAGGCTCCGCAGCCGCGGCACTTTCAAGGTGACTTTGCCGGCCTTGGTCTGCAACATCCGCCGGTAGTGGCCGGACCGCGTGTCCAGCCGCTCGACGCTCCGCTCGTAGCGCTTCGCCCCGCACAATTCGTCGGCCTCGGCGTCCAGCAACCCGTTGAGCGTCTCCTCCACCGATTGTCGCACGACCTCCTCGACGTGCCGACGAACCTTGTCTTCGTCAATCTTGATGACTTCCGAAAACTCCGCGCACTTCGCGCCATCAGCACTCTTCACTTCGCCGTTGCTTTCGCATACAATCGACATGGGCAGTCCTTTCGTTCTGGTAGTTGTGAAATACACATAAATCATTCCTACCAGTTCAAAGGCTGCCCTTCAATAAATGTGCGCAACAATCAAAACGTTATCGTTTTCTCTGTTTCCTCCTGTTCAAATTAATCCATTTTACTTCATACAGCTTTGCTGTTACGGGATATCTTCCTCCGAGTGCTGCAAGAACGCCTCGGGCAGATACCGGATCAAATCGGCGGCGGTGAGCGAGACCTGGCCGATTACCTCCGCGGCCAGATCGCCCGCCAGTCCGTGCAGATGCACGCCGAGCCGGGCGGCGGCGAA
>JAAYEH010000250.1 GCA_012728855.1 Rhodopirellula sp.
CGTCGGGCCCGACGGCCAGGTGCTCCTTACTTACGTCAAAGGTGTCCCGGGCGCAACGCTGGTCGGGCCGGCCGAGGTCGTCGTCCATCTCGACCCGGACGGCCTCGGCCTCGAGCCGTTCGGATCGCCGGTCGTCGCATCGACCGTGAACATCGGCTCGAACCTGCCGATCCCCGCTCAGGCGGTCCGCACGATCGATACCGAGGGCAACCTCGCCTGGGACCGCAGCGATGGCCAGCATCGCGGGCGCGTCTACCTTGTCTACACCGATTCTCCGGCCGTCGGCAGTGCCGATACCGACATCTTCATTCGGGCCTCGGATGATAGTGGGCAGAACTGGGGCGAGCCGATCCAGGTCCATGACGACGACCCGCTGAGCCAGTTCCTGCCCTCCGTAGCGGTCGATCAGAGCACGGGGAATGTCGGCGTCGGCTGGCACACCGCCGTCGAACCGGCAAACGTTCGCACGCGTTTCACAGCCACGCTCAGCGACGACGGCGGTTCCACCTTCCGGCTCGCCTACCTGGTCAGCCCCGGCGATTCCGACGCCACCAATCCGGTGATCGACCCTCGCGGGGCAAACTTCCAGTACGGCGACTATACGGGGATCGCATTCGTCGACGGCGTGTTGCAGCCGATCTGGGCGGACAACAGCGCCGAGTTGGCCGCGAATCCGGACCCGCCCCGCTTCGATCTGGCCAACGCGCGGATCGCCGTGGCGGAGGTCACCCGCGCGCCCTTGGTCGTCGAGACCTTTAACGTCGAGGACGTGGAGGGCAACGGGTTCACGGCGCACGTTGCAACGTTCACCGATCCGGAGGGTGGTGGCGCCGCGAGCGACTACAAGGCAACGATTCATTGGGGCGACGGCAGCGAGGATTCCGAGGGAACCATCCAGCAGCAGCCCGATGGCTCGTTCAACGTGCTCGGCACGCACCAATACGAGGACTTTGGTACCTACTCGATCAGCATCACGATCACGGGGAGCCGCACTCGAGGCGAAGGCACCGCGACGGCGACCATCGAAAACGCGCCTTTGGACGTGGTGATCCCGGCCGGCCTCCGCGTGGTCCGCGAGATGGAGTTCACCAAGGTTGTCGCCACGCTCAGCGATCTCAACCTCAAGAGCACCGCCTCCGATTTTATTGTCACGATCGAGTGGGGCGACGGCTCCGGATCGCTTGCCACGCTGGAACTCCAGCCGGGCAGCGGCGAGGCCGGCGCTCCCAATACCTTCAACATTTCCGGCACGCACAAGTATCTCTCGGAAGAGACCTTCACGATCAATGTCTCCGTCTTGGAAAGGGCAAGCGGACAAGTGCTCGCCAGGCAGGGCGAGCTGGTGAGCGGAGATCCGCCGCTGATCGTCAATCCCGGACAATTCCTCGACATCGAAGCCCTGGCGGGAATCAACACGGGCGACCTCGTGCTGGTCACCTTCGAGCGTCCCGACGACATCGAAGTGCCGCTGGACACGACGGTGGGTGAATACACGGCCACGATCAACTGGGGCGACGGCAACGTCGATGCGGGCATCACGCCGTTTGTGACCAGTGAAGATGTCACCGTCGTCGGCCGCCACACCTATACCACTGCGGGCGCATACTTCCCGACAGTCACGCTGGTGGACGATAGCGGCGGTTTCTTTTCCGCCCCCTTGATCGCCACCGTCGAACTGGACGTCACCAGCGTGGTCCGCGCGGTCGGCTCCGGCCTGATCTACAATCCGGCGACCGAGCGGTTCGTCGGCGAGCTAACCATCACGAACACGAGCGGGGCGGACCTCCCGGGGCCGTTCTTTGCCGTGTTCCACGACCTCCCGGAAGGCGTGACGCTCGCCAATATCACCGACGTGACGGGCGAAGAAGATCCGCTGGCGAAAGTGAGCGTACTCAAGCTGCAGCCGGGCGAGTCGCTCGATCCGATACCCCTGGAGTTCGACAACCCGGGCCGCGTGCCGATCACGTATCGCGTGCAGGTGTTCGACGGCATCCGGTCAGGCCCCAGCGCGGCGGCGTCTCTTTCGTTCGAACCGAATCTCGGCCAGACCGATGCCCAGGTGGCCTTCGTCGCACGCGGCTCGAATTACGCGATCTTCCTGACCCCCGATCGCGCGGCACTTGGCCTTGGGGGAACCTCCGACGGCGACAGTGCCGCCGTGCATATGCTGTGGTTGGGCGGGAACGAGTCGCCGACCGTGATCGCGATGGAACCCCAGGCGGGCACGAGCAACTACTTGATCGGTCCTGACCCATCCGGCTGGATCACGAGCGTACCGCAGTACGGCCGGATCCGTTACGAATCGGTCTACGACCGAATCGACCTGGAGTACTACGGCCGCGCCGGCGAATTGGAGTATGACTGGATCGTGCGGCCGGGCGGCGATCCCAACGACATCATCATGCAGTTCGCCGGCGCGGAGAGCATGACGATCGACAACGCCGGCAACCTGCGGCTCACCGTGGCCGACAGTGAACTCGTCGAGCGTGCGCCGCTGGTGTACCAGGAGATTGCCGGCCAACGGGTGGATATTCCCGGCAGCTACGTGATCCATCCCGACGGCATGATTGGTTTTGAACTTGCCGCCTATGATACGGCGGAAACGCTCGTGATCGACCCGGTCCTGATCTACTCGACTTTTTTCGGCCCCGACGCCACAGCGCAGGATGTTGTCGTGGATGACGCCGGCAACGCCTACATCACGGGCACAACCGTCGCCATCGATTTTCCGACCAGCGCCGGAGTGTTCCAGGAGGAATCGATCGACGCGCCGGATCTCGTGGATCCACTCGGCCGATTCTATTCGCGCGTGGACGCTTTTGTGCTCAAGGTGGATCCCAAGGGTGTACCGATGTTTTCGACCTATCTGAGCGGCAACTATGACGACATCGGCAACGCGATCGCAGTGGACGCGGCGCGCTACGTGTATGTGGCCGGCAACACGACGTCCACCATGTTCCCGACGCAGAACGCGTTTCAAGCGAACCACGCCGACGATCGGGAGAGCGAAGGTTTCCTCACGCTGACTTCCGACGTATTTCTGACCAAGCTCAGCCCCGACGGCTCGCGCGCCGAGTATTCGACGTATCTCGGCGGCCAAGGCAATGATGTTCCCAGCGGGATAGCCGTCGATGCGACCGGGGCGGTGTACGTCGTCGGCTCCACCGCAGCGGCGGATTTCCCCACGAAAAACGCCGTGTTGCCGTTCCATCCCTTTGATGCGTTCATTACCAAGTTTGACCCTTCCGGATCGTCGCTGGCCTTCTCGACGTTTCTGGGCGGCAGCAGCGTCGACGAAGCGGTCGGGATCGTGCTGGATTCGTCGGGCGACATTACCGTGGTCGGCAATACGACATCCGTCGATCTGCCCACGCACAACGCGCTGTTTGACGCGTACAAACCCTACACCGGGCCCGACTCCGATCTGATCACCGCATTGGACCTGTTTGTCGCCAGGCTGCCCGCAGACGGGTCCGCGCTGGACGTACTGACGTATCTGGGCGGCACGGGTGGCGATGAGGTATTCGCCATTGCCAGGGACGACGAGGGCAACATCTACCTCGGCGGCCAGACGTGGTCGCAAGACTTGCCGCTGGTCAATCCGCTGCAAGACTCGCTCAACGGTCAGTTCGACGGATTTGTGGTCAAGCTCGATCCGGATCTGGCGAGCATTCTGTACAGCACGTACTTCGGCGGCAGCGGCAGGGAGTTCGACGGGCTTCGGGTGTTCGACGCAATTCACGATATTGCCGTCGACGCGCAGGGAAATCTCATCGTGGCGGGCGAAACCGATTCGGCGGATCTGCCCGTCACCGCCGCGATCCAGCCCGAACTGGCGGGAGAAAGCGATTGGTTCCTCGCGTCGCTCAACGCGACCGGGTCCGCGCTGAATTATCTGACCTACTTCGGGGGCGCCGACTACGATTACCTGAACGCGATGGCAATCGACCGCGCTGGGACCGCGGTCATGACCGGCAGAACCCTTTCGGAAGTCGACCTTGCATTCGACTTTCCAACGTTCCGCGCGTTCGACAGCACCGTAGGAACAACCGAATTCTTCGCGAACCGGATGGTTTTCGCCAAAGTCGCATCCGAGCCGCCGCCCGGCTTCAACCGGCTCGAACTGGTCCATCGGACGATCGCGGCGGTCGAGGGCTCCACGCTGTTCGACGGCCTGGTCGCCTCCGTCATCACGGTCGGAACTGAAACGGCCGAAGACTTCACCGCCTCGATCAACTGGGGCGACGGAATCGTGAGCGCGGGCACCGTGGTGCCGGGCTCCGACCCGGGGATTCCCGGCCGGCGGCAATTCAGCGTGCTTGGCTCGCACCTTTACGAAGATGTGGGGCTGTACGACGTGGTAGTCACGGTGCGCGACTCGGCGGGCAATCCTGCGACCGCAACCAGTACGGCCGCGCCGCAGCATGGCGAGGACCATGCCCTGTATCACGTAGTGATCGACACGACGTCGCTTGCCGGCCAATCGGGACTGTTCAGCGTGCAGTTCAATCCCGGCGCTTTGCCCGATGCACCGAATGCGGAATTGACGCTCAGCGGGTTCAGCGCGAATGGGGGTGTACTGTCGCCTGTGGTCGAGACTGAAGGTGCCGCATCGGGCGATTTGGCCGATGGCGCCACGCTCCAGCCCACGTCGCTTCTGAATCGACTCACGCAAGGGCTGACGTTCGGCCAGCGAATCGAGTTGGATGTCCGCATCGCCGGCGAGGCGATCGCTGACCCTTCTCTGGGGCCGTTCGGCAATGCTATAGGCTTCCAGTTGCTCGCCGCCGATGGAGTAACACCGCTGCTGACGGTGGACTCCAGCGGCGCGGTACTCACCGTCCTGGTCGATTCGGACGGTGCAACGCGCAGCGAGGCGGCGCTCTTTGCTCCGGACGCGCCGAAGTCCGTGGCTGCAGCGTCCACGTCCAACATCGCCAGCGTTGCCAACGCGCCGCTGGACGTGCTCTTGACGCCGTTCAGCGTGCAGGAAGGCGCCGAGTTTTCCGGAACGGTGGCCACGTTCACCAATGAAAACCCCTTGGAGGCGCTGGCCGGCGAGCATCAAGCGGTGATTGACTGGGGCGACGGCTCGCCGGCAACCGCCGGAGTGATCACCGCGGACTCGGGCCACTTCCTCGTTACCGGGACGCACAGGTATCGCACGGCCGGTGAGTATCCGTTCCACGTGACCGTCACCGAGCCCGACGGGGCGAGCGTATCCGGGAGCGAGTCGATCGCCGGCAACCATTTTGAGGCATCGCTGCTCGCCTCCATCGGCGCTCTGTTTGCC
>JAAYEH010000251.1 GCA_012728855.1 Rhodopirellula sp.
ACTCTCCCGAGTCGCCAGCGCTCGGCGTACGCGCAAAACCAACCTTTTCGCGATCGACCGCTTCGTCGCGCCTGACGCATCGCTTCCGACCCCCTTCCTTGCCCCGCAAACTGGCCAAGCGTTCCCCAGGCGTTAGCGGCACGTTCTCTGGCCATCTGTTCACTCCGAAAAATCGCCGGACCAGCACACTAATCCCTAATCCCGGTCTGACCCCGTGGCTCTCCCCTCATCGAAGGCCGGCACCTCGTCGGTCGTCGGCGGCAGCGGATTGCCCGCGAGCTTGCGATAGCCGAGATCGTTGTAGAGCCCGTCCACGCCATACTCGTCGAGAATGCGAACCAGGTGCTGAAGCAGGTAGGCTCGCCACGACGGGCTGGCAGGCGAACAAGCGGCATAGTGGAAGTAGATCTCCCGCAGGCTCTGCGGACGAGCCCACTCGTCGCGGAAGTCAGGATCCTTTCGGTCGAAATAGCCGCTGGAAACATAGACGATCAGCTTCATGCCTCGGCGATGCACCATTTCGACAAAACGGCGGAAGCCCTGCGGATTTGCCGGAGAAAACTTGTGTCCCCCAAAGAGCCGCTGCGAATCGTTCCATTCCTCGTGAACCTGGATCAGGCGGATGCCATGCTCGTAGAGCCTGTCCAGTTCCTGCTCGTCCCAATCGTCCGGCTTCTAGATCTTATTGGCCGGATACTCGCCGAGGTTGTAGCAACACTGCCCGGGCAGGTAGCTGTTGACCAGATGTTTACGCATGCAGGAGCGGATCGCCTGATTGCAGACTCCGATGTTCCGGAGCCGGCGGCGGTGGTCGTCGGCCGTGTACTCGGCCAGCACCGCGGGCGCCGTCGCCTTCCCGCCAGACGCCGACGGGGCAGCCGCACGGGTTTCCGGCAGTTTCAGCAGGGCTCCTGATACCGTTACGCCCGCAGTCGCTTCCAAGAATCGGCGTCGATGCATGGCCTTTCTCCCGCATTGCAATGCTCGTCTCCCCATCGCCCAAGGATAGCAGAACGATAGGCGCATTGGTATGCTCGTGGACGATTTTCTCGATGCGATCCATCGCCGCCCTAGCTGCCCTGATGAGCGTCGGCAGTTCGCGTCTGTGTACTATGAGCAGGCTTCGTGGACAGACCGACAAGGTTACTACCGCATGGACGACTTCGTTCTCTTCGTGTTCTTGACCGTCTATCTGGGGATGATCGCCGGAGAGATACCGGGCCTGGCGTTGGATCGTACGGGGGTTGCCTTGCTGGGCGCCATAGTCCTGGTGGCCTGCCGCCGGGTTTCCCCGCTTGAAGCCTGGCAAGCGATTGATGTGCCCACGATGGGGCTGATGCTGGGATTGATGGTCGTTTCCGCCCAGTTTCGCCTGGGTGGGTTCTACTCTCGGTTCACACAACGACTGTCGGAGACGGATGAATCGCCGCGCCTGCTGCTAGCGCTGGTCATTGCGGCAGCGGCGTTGTTGTCGGCCCTGTTGTGCAATGACATCATCTGCCTGGCCATGGCTCCGGTTCTGGCAAGCGGTTGCTCCCGGCGGAAACTGGATCCGGTTCCCTACCTGCTGGCACTGGCCTGCGCGGCGAACGTCGGTTCGGCTGCCACCTTGATCGGTAATCCCCGGAATACGAAATAAAACACCGCTTCCTGCCAGGCTTCCCGCAGCCGCTCTTTGTTCTTGTCTACCGCACTCCAAAGGCGGGCGTGAGCTGGCCGACCTTTGACTCCGGCTAGACGAGTTGGCCCGGCGGCCAGGAACGCGGGACGGAAGACACGTTTGCGTTCGCCGAGTACGAGCGTCGCACGGGCCGCCACCGAAGGTCATTCATGACCCCAGCGGCGAGACGAGTGGCAATGGGGCCGGGAACTGCGCCGTCGCAGTGCGCGGCACGGAATTTCATCGCGATCCTCCGCTGGTCATTTGCGGACCAATTTCCTTGAAGAGCTCCACCCAGGAGAGCCAGATCGCGTTGTGGATCGTGGCCTGGCCGGTCTCCTTCATCTCGGCCAGCCTGGCGGGCGATTCGTCCGGCCAGTGGCCTATCCAGCCATGGGCGAAGTCGCGGCTCTTGAGGAGGAAATCTCGCTCGTCGTCCACGCCGCAGCTCAAGGGGAAGGTCTCGCCGATGACGATGGGCTTGCCCCAGTCGAACTGCTTGAGCAGATTGATCTCGTCGTCGACCTTGCCGGTCTTGGGATACAGATGCGGGGAGACAAAATCGAGTTGTTCGGCGGCCGCTTTGTAGGCGCCGGGGAAGGGGAGCATTCCCATTGTGATGAGGTGCGTCGGGTCGTGCTTGCGGATGGCGGCGATCATGCGCTTCGTCCAGTCGCGGAAGATTTCCTCGCCGTTGCGCTTGCCGGGATTGAGGCTGAGACGCTGGCAGAATTCGACGTCGCCCATCCTGCCCATGTACCACCCGTCGTCAGGCTTGCCCACCGCAGCGGGCTCGTTGACCAGGTCATAGGCGAAGACGGCCGGGCTTTCCGCGCAGGTCCGGGCGATAGTTTCCCAGTAAAAGGCCTGCGTCTTCCAGCGATCCTGCTCATTCATCACATCATACCAAGCCATGCGATCGTTAATCGTGTAGCAGGCCAGGCCGGTGATCTTGAGATAGATACCCGAGTTCTCTGCGATCTTCAGGAGCTTCTTGATCTCGCCGAGGGCGTGCGGATCCGCTTTGTCCGGGCCAGCCAGGATACGGGGCATCTCGGGATGGAGGCGGGCAACGGTAGTACCGGCGGCCTTCATCTCGGCGAACTCCCGTTCGACGCGCGCGGGGTCCTTGGCCAGACGTTCCATGATGTCCACCGAGGCGTAGTTGTGGCCCCAGGGAACGTAGCGGACTTGAGAGGGATGCAAGACGAATCCCTTCTGGTCCGGGGCGATTCTCACCGTCTGCATGTCCGCCGCCCAGGCGCAAGCAGTGAGGAGCACCAGGGCAAACGGAATCGCGCAATGGATCAAGCCGCGGAGATTTCGAAAGATCATTACAGAACTCCTATTGAAGTGCGCGCTGGCTGGAACCAAGGTGGTAACCGTTCACGGAGCGGAAGGGAGACAGGGCCCTGTTTTCGGGCAACGACGTCGTCGGCAAACTG
>JAAYEH010000252.1 GCA_012728855.1 Rhodopirellula sp.
CGAGCCGTCTCTGCCAGGCTGTACAAATCTGAGCAACCTGCCTCATGAAATCTGGCTGGTTTGGACGCGAAAACGGTACTGCTGGCCGGCAAACTGGTTGCCAAAAGCCGGACTCACAAAGCTGATCGTCATGGTTGCTCACGAAGGCAAATTCGAGGAATTTGCTGGCGCGCCCCAGTATGCCGCGTTCGAGCCAATTGTGGCATGGATACCGGCAATACGACTACGGTCGCGAGAGCGAGTCTTGGTGCGCCATGCTCGGGGCAATATCAATCTGTTGTCGAAAGTCTGGGATGACGTCATCACGCCAACGTAACCACAACACCACATTTGACACCAATGCAATACGACGAAGAATGGATGAATGCCGGCTATCGACAAGGCATGGGCAGTGCAAAGTTCCTGCCGCCCCCGGACCGCAACCGCATTCGGGCTTACCACTTGATGCCGCCGGAACATGGTATTTCCAGCATTAGTCTTCGTCGGATCAAAGTTGCAAGAATCTCGGAACTCAACGATCCATTCGAGCTAATGGCTCTGAACACTCGTAAACACGAGATTAGCCGAATCGTTGAGCGCTTCAAGCGTTTGCGGAACGACAAAACGGGTCTGCTGTGCTTCAGCAGGAATTGGACGAATCCGCTGCTCTGGAGCCATTACGCCGCCAACCACAAGGGCGTCTGTTTAGGATTTGACCTGAGCCCTGGAGAGGATCTGAAAGACGTCTGCTATAGCGACGAACGGCCCCAAATCGAGGACGGAGAGGTATCGATTACGGACAAGGATGGGGAACTGTTGCTGCGAACAAAATATAAGGACTGGACCTACGAAGACGAGTTCAGGAAGTTCATTGACCTATCGACAGCGAAGCCGGAACACGGGTTGTTTTTCGTACCCTTCAACGCAGAATTAGAGCTGAAGGAAGTGATCCTGGGCCAACGAAATGAATTCTCGATCGAGTCAATCCGGGAACTCGTCGAATCTAGAAATCCTGGCGCTGTCGTGTTCAAAACCCGTTTGGAAAGAGGAGGATTCCGAATCGTGGGTGATGGCAGGTTTCCGCCCGAAGTGCCAGTGAACACGGCCTAACCATTCCATGAACCGGAGCGGCATTCATCGTCTCACTTGAATTCATCGTTTCGTCCTGCCGCCCGGTTATGGCGGTCGTTCGGCAACAAGAGCGGACGGACATGAACGCTGCGAAAGCGGTCCGTGTCTCGAGAGAGTTCTGGAGAAGAAGATCAACTGACCCGGCGGACTAGTCAAGAATTCGGAACACTTGTGCACAGCCTTCCACATGGACAGAATGGGTGATTTGATCGGACGCATCAAAGCGCGGGTCGCCAATCCGATGCGTGCGGTGGATTCGGCCGCTTGGGTTCGGCCCCTCCCAACGATCGCCCCTCCCGCTACCACGGCTGATGTGGACGTGGCCGAGGCGGCGTTTGGATTTTCCATCCCGCCCTTGCTGCGGCAGCTCTACACTGAGGTCGGGAACGGGAACTGGGGTCCGAGCTACGGGTTCCAAGGAATCCCCACCGGCGGGGCCGAGCCGGACGGGAATGACATCGTGGGCTTCTATCTTGAGTGCATGGCACCCGAACGTGCGCTCGAGTCACCGGCGGTCGAATGGCCCCGCGGACTAGTGATGCTCATCGGCAGAGGATGCGTGGATTTTGAGGTTTGCGATTTCTTGCGGCCGCCCTATTCCCTCTTTCTGCTCAGTGGTGACACATGGGACCTGGAGCGGCCACTCGTCGAATCCCTGACGCCCGTGGCAGCGTCACTTGTGGAGCGTCTGGAAGCATGGCTCGCAACGTGACCACGGCGAGCATAGAATGGCAACCATACCAGCAAGAGTTGCCGAACTTATGAAGGATTAGATCGTGCGGCGACCGAAGGAGAACGGTTGGAAGCGGAGAGAGAGAGTCACCAAGGGAGAACGGCCGGCAGTGGATAGGACCAGCCACGATCTAGTCCCTGGTTCAAGTAGCCCGCGGCGAGCAGCGAGAAGAGACGGCGGCGTCTGGCATGGGACTTGCTAGAGGGTTTTGCACTTTGCCGGGGTGATTCTGGCGAGCGTTGCAGAGCGTCGGACGTGCGGAGATGGTCGTGGCGTTGAGTTCCGGACAGCGTGTGCGTGTCGAACGGGTCGTGATTTCGGAGTGTGGGTGAAGCTGGGGGCTGGCAGAGAGCGCCGGTTTTCGCCGCCGGAGCGGACCGTCAGCGCTGGACGCGTGGGAAGTCGCTCAAAGCGAGTTTCGGACGCATCGCCGCGTTCTGGGTGCGTAGAGGTTTCCGCGGATTAGCTGGTATCGAATCGTCCCTTTGGCGAGGGAATGAAACCCAGGCAAGTCATCTCGGCGCCACAATTCGGACAGATCGGAGGATGGGCGACCGGCAGCGGTTTGGCGGCCACGAACAGGACATAGACGGAATTCAGCGTGACGGTGACCAGCATTTTCAGTCACTCCCGATCGATCCGCTGGCGCGCATGGGCGAAGCCGTAGTGTCGGACCTTCTGAAAACCGCTTGGCAGGACGTGCTGCAGGAAACGGCGGATGAACTCGTCGGCAGCTGCCGCTCTTGCGGTAGGTGACGTGACGCGGCCCAAGCCGTCGGGGCCGGGTTTACCGTTGACCAGGCGGCCGTTGCTGATCGCCACCCTCCTCGCAATGGACAGGCGAGCCGTCTCTAGTTTCCCGCCCCGCTTCCCGCCAGTCGGGTGGACAAGAACTGTTGCACCTCTCGCTGAACTTGCTGCGACTGCAGCACCAGCAGGCAGCCGGATGGCGCGTCGAACTGCACCACCCCCGGTCCGCCGGCATCGCTCCATGTTCCGCCGCCGACCTCGTCCTGAAGACGGGTTAGCAGATCTTTAACCGCGGCTTCGCCGGAAGTGAGTTCGCGAACGGGGTAGAAATCGAGTTCGAGACGGCTGACCGCGGCCGTGCGACTGGTGATTTCGAGAATGTCGGCATCCACGACACGATAGGCGAGTCCGAGCGGCTGCAGCAATTGCACCAGTGCCTCGGAGAACGGTTGCTGCTGGACCTGAACGCGCCCCTCGAGTTGTGGTGAAAGCCCTTCTTCAGCCAGCGCCACCCAGTTCACAAGAATGCTCGCCCCAGTCAATTGTTCCAGATCGGCGACAATGCGGACCAGCGGAGCCGGGTCACGAAAATTCAGCGACACCACGCGGCCGAGCCTGCCGCGGGCTTTGGCCGTCGGAGTGGTCAGGGAGAACCTGCCGGGATCGTGTCGGCTCCGCAACGGCAAACCGCGAGCGACGCGGAGTTGTTCGCAAAACTTCAAGACTCCGAACTGGACAAGGTCCGTTTGCGTCACCGTGAGCACGTCGCCCGCCACAACAATGCTCCCTTTCCCTCCGACAGTCTGCCACGACTCGGGGGCGACAAGTTGACGAACAAGAACCTCCAGCCTCGCTGCCGAAGACTGGCCCGGCCCGATCAGGTCGGAGATCGTGTAAGGCACGGTCCGCAACTCCGTCCGCATCTTGCTGGGACAAGTGACCAACAACTGGCCGTTCTCGGCCACAAATGTCAATGCCTTGCTCGAGAGCACCGCCGCGAAGACTTCGCCCATCGTCGCATCAACCACACGCGCCGTAACCCGATCGAACAGTCCCACACCGAGCATCTCGAGGGCTTCCAGGTCGTAGGTAACCGGGACCGTACTGATCTGCGAGAGCAGATCGACCGCGGCGATCAGCGGTGTGTCGGCGAATTCCATTCGGGGGATCCGATCCGCAAGCCGGGCGTCGACGTCCACAACAGTTGCCGTGCTCGCCATCGCAGATTCGGCGGCCTGCGGCGGTGGTTCGCCGGGGGCCGCTTCGGCCACGGCGGCCGGCCCCGACACACCCGTCTCACCACCGGGCCGCGACGGTGCCGGTGCCGGTGCGGCCGGTAATAATGCGGGCTTCGGGTCCAACGCCGCCACCAACACCTTTTCGCCGCCGCCAGCCGTGGCAAGCTGCTCCAAGACCAGCGGATCCACATCGCGGGACACGAAACGGACCGCTCCATCGGCCATACCGACCAGCATTCCGTCGGGTTGACCGCTGCCGAAGCCGTCCGGACCATTGACGTAAGGCCGCTCGGTGAACGCCCGCACCGTGGCGTTTCCCCCGGCAGCCCACGGGCCAAGCTTTTCTGCCACGCCCACCGTGGCAATCGTATTGCTTGCCCCGTCTGGGATGTCTCGAAGTCGGGTCTTACGTCCGTATCCAAATACTCCCGCGCGCCGGTCGCCTGCCGGCAACTCGGCTGCTTGGGCACCGATGCCGGCCAAGCCCACGTAATGGGTCACGGGAAAGCCCGAGTCGGCATCGCTTGCACCCAGGGCCGGATTGATTACCTCCTCCAACGCACGTCCGGCAACCGGCTTGTTCTGGTTGCCGTTCCAACTGTAGCCGAACTCCAACTGCTGGTGCCAATCGCGGTGGCCGAAGTACGGCAGCATCGACGCAATCCAGCTCAGCCGCGTTTCGGGCGCCAGCAGCGATCCTCCGCCGACCGCGGGAGGGAAGGAGCCTGCGTCACTGCGATAGACCTCCAATCCTTCCAGAATCTTGCGATGATGGGCTTCATCGGCCCCACGAGCGCCGCGGAGCCACGCTGACCGGACCGCCTTTCGCGAATCCCAGGCGGCCGCAACCAACTCGGAAAGACTCGGCGTCGAATGAACCCGCAGCCAGATCGTGTCGCCGGCAACTTCCCAACGGACCTCTTTCAAGTCGGCCTGAGCCTGCTTGAGCAGTCGTTGGTAGGCAGCAGCCGTATCGGCGGTGATTTGTCCAGCGCGGACGCTTTGATCGACCGACTCCGCCTGAGCAGCCAAGCCGCTGGCGGCTGCCGGGATTAGTTCGTCGACCACCGCGTGAATCTGCTGTGCAGAAGTCTCTCCGTCGCAGGCAAAACCGACTTCCAGCATGTTCCGGTCGGCCGTCTGGCAGGTCAGACCGACCGCCCGGGGCATCTGCCAAACCGAGCGCCATGCAACCCGTCCCGCCGGCCACACATCCAGCGCCGACTCGGGCAGTTTCCAACCGGCATCGCGAGCCGTTGCCAAATCCACCAGCAGCGCCGCATCGGCATCCGAGACCGGTGCTTCCAGCAACCGATTCATTGCCTCGCTTTCCAACTTGATCTCGACCCGCGTGGCCAAGTGACGGAGCAGGGGCTCCGGGCCCGAAACGATCGTCCGTGCATCGAGGACGGCAAAGGGGTGCGGCCAGTCACCGGCCGGCAACCGCCGGCATTCGATCCCTTGCAGTCGCAACCCGACGGGCTGCCCCAGCACACGAAACGACTCGGCATTCTGTTGTTCATCCAGTTCGAGTACGACGACGCACTCGTCCGTCCATTTTCGCAGATCCGTGGCGGCCCAACTCAGTCGTGCCACGGCGTGGAATTTCAGGCCGAAGGCGGCGAGTACCCGCTCGACCGAACCTTGCCATGCCGTCTCCATGAAATCGATCGCACGGCTGAAGCCCTCTTGATGCTGCCATCGCGACAATCGCAACCCCAGCAGCATCCGCGTCTGATCCGGCAGCCAGCGGCGGTCGAGCCGGACCGGTTCTGCCGGCTTCGGCGCCGGATCGGTCTTCGGCGCCGGCGGCGCGGGAGTCGCAGCCACCGATGGGCCGGGCCCCGCAGCTTGCCTTGTCGGGAGCATCGCCCACGCCCCGACCAACACCACGGCCATCGCCGCGGGTATCGCAGCCATCATGAGCCAACGCCGCCATAGAACCTCCGCCGGAGAAGCCCAAGTCGGGGGCGGCGACAGAGTATCCGCAGGCAGTGGAGGCGGTTCAATGGAACCGCTCGAATCCCCGGTCATGCCCGCGGAAGCCACTGTCGAAACACTGGCTGTCGCCGCGACCTCGCAACAGCCGGGCTGCTTGGTCAAAACACCGGGCGTCGTGGCAGAGGCCGCTTCGATCTTGCTCAGCGGAAGTGGATCAGCGGCGCCGGGTTGCGGTGAGCCGTTTTCCGGCTTCGCTTCGGGTGGAATCCATCCATCCGGCGGAACTACGTGAACCATACTGCCGCACTTCGGGCAGTTGACGATATTTCCGATTGCCGCCTTACTGCGGACGCTTAGCCGCGCTTCACAGGTTGTGCAGGCAAGTGAGAAAAGTGCTTCGGCCACGGTTTCCGTCACCCGTGCGGAGATATCGCCCCTGGTGGGCTTAATTGAACCGGTTTATCAATTGTAGAGCGCAAAAGGGCAATTCCGCCAGCAAGGCGAAGATTCAGGGATTGTTTGGCGGCGGGCCGAGGGCGAAGCCACCGCACGCAAACGCCCAGCCCGATGGGCTTGGGGTTAAACGAGGGGGTCGCCGTATTCGTGGCGTAGTGCGTCTACCTCCTCAAAAATAGCCGTGATCTGCTCGTCGGTGACTTTCTCGTCCATGTTGATCGCGCAAACTCCCGTCAGCCAGGGATTGCCGGATGCCTCGACCAGGCCACGTACCGTGCGGCGGATCGTTTCGGGGGATTGCCTGACGATTTCCACGGGACTGTAGCGGACGTTGAGAAAAGTCTCGGGAAGGTACCGGCGGAGCGTGGCCACGTCGCCTCCCCAGCCCACGTCGAGGAAGTCGAGGTGGGGCAGCGCCGCGAAGGCGGCGGCGTACCGGTGCGGATCCTCGCCGCAATAGTGAATGCCGAAGGGGCGGTACTTGCAGCTCCACTGAACGTCGAAGGGCATCAAGAATGTCTCGTATTGCCGCACGGAAACCATGACGTGGGAGCACTCGCTGTGGAGAAACACCGGTCGGGGAATGTTGCGGACGTTGCGGTTGACGCTGATAGAGGTGGAACCGGTTGCCGCCGCAATGCCCTGGGCAAACCGCTCGGTGACCTCCGCGATCTCTTGCAGAAACTGGCGCGATTCTTCCGGAGTGTCGTAAAGATCCGTCAGAAACTGCTGGCCGCGGACGTCCAATGCGTGGTTGAGAATGCCGCTGAAATTGACGTCGCCGCACAAATACCCGTATTTCGTCTTCAGTGCGTCGAGCAATTTCTCGAGTTTCTCAAACGCCGGACTGCGAAAGGCATCGTCCGCCGAAACGTGCAAGCGATCGACATGGGCCGGAATGACCGCCGGCGGCGCGCCGGCGGAGTATTCGACGCGACAACCGAGCATTTCAGAAATCAAGTAGCCCGCGGCAAGATGGACCGCACCGACGATGGGCAGACTCTTATCGCGGTCGGCTCCCAGTCCGAATCGCCCCCATCGCTGAAAAAGGGCTTCCTCCATGGCGCGCTCGACCTCGACGCGCCGGGCCGGATGGAAGAAGAAGTCTTCGTCAAACGTGATTCCCTCGTGATGATGCCACCATGCCGGCGCCAGCACGATATCGACCGGCAGCATCCGGTTGCCAAGCAGTTCGTTACGACGGAAGTCCACGGCTATTCTCCCAGGAAGAGGGGGCGAACGTGGCGGATGTCGAGGTTTTCGGTCACGTTGGCGGCGATCACGTCGGCATAGCGATCCAGCGCGGATGTGAAGCGGTCTCCCATCTCCGCCGCCACCTTGTAGGCAACATGAAGCAGTTGGCGGAGATTGCGATCGTACGCGGGACAACGCGGGTCGTGACGCAGGGCGCCGGCCAGTGCCGCTTCGTCCCAACGGTCCACACGGTCCGGATCCGGCAGCGCCGAGCGGTCGATGTCGATCACCGAGGCGTAGGGGCCGCAGAGTTCATCGTATCGGCGGAAGGCGGCCCGGTAAACGTCTTGGGCGATTCGCAGCCCGTCGCCGCCGGCCATCGCCAAGCCGATCAGTTCTTCCAGCCAGGTTGTGCCCGCGGTCTTCAGGTGAACTCCGGCATCGGCGGCGCGGAGGGCCGTATACATGAGAGGGTAGAGCGAAAACTTGTCGCTGCCGGAATGTACGCTGAGCTTCAATTCCCGCGGCAGGCCGTATCGCTCGACGGCAAAGCGGAGCACAGCCAGATCCTGCTCGAACTCGCGGGCAAACTGGCGAACGTCGCCAACATAGTCGATCCCTTTATTGAACCGGCCGCTGAAACGCGGCGCGATCGTTTGGACCGGAATGCCTTCGTCGGAAACCGCGGCCAGAATGAAGAGCAGGTCGAGCGGCGTTTGCGGCTGGTCGGTTTCGTCCATCGAGATCTCGGTGATGAAATTGCCCCGTCCCCTCGATTGAGCGATGTGCCGGTAAATCTCGCCGGCCTTGCGGACGGCCAGGAGGTACTTCACCGCGGCCTGCCGCATCAACGGTTCGGACAGGTTGAGTGGCTCGTCGATCCCCGGAATCTCCAAGCCACCGAGCAAGGATGCGTGCCTGCCGATGAACCGGTCGAGATCATTCTCGTCGGCCGGTTTTCCGATCCAATCGGCGACATCGAGAGTAAAGAAGTCGCTGGCATCGAGGAAGCGGTCGACGGTGGTCATGTTGATGTGATCGGCGTCGACGAAGTAGGGGTTCGTCCAGCCGCGGGCGGCGACCGCGGAATCGGCTTGGCGCCGCACGTCGGCCGGGTCGCTGCCGACGATCGTGTGCTCACGGTGCGACTTGTTCCACACCGGCGCGATTTCAATGCCGCGGTCGCGGGCGGCGACGAACGCATTGAGTTGGGCGATCCCCTGGTGGGCGAAACGGTCGCCGATCCCCATCGAGTACTTGGGCAGTTGCACGGGTCTCTCCTAACACGGCCTGCGGCCGCAAGCAAAATCGTTTAACCGCAACGGCCAACGGCCTGCGCGTGATGCGCCGTGGCGGGTCTTGTTACCGCCCCCGCGCAGGCCGTTGGCCGTTGCGGTTAAACGAGCCAAACATCCTGAAACAAACTCAAACGGAGTACTCCCGGCCGTTCTCGCGCTGCAATCGCTCCAGCATGTCGTGCTCAAAAGAAAGCGGCGACAGCGCCATCCACAGTTCTTGGATCGCTCTTGCAACCCCCAGCATCATGACTGCCACGCCGGCGACGAACAACGTCGGCGCCAACCAGGCCCAGTTCGGAATCAGCGGCGCGATACCCAGAACCAACGAGCAGAGGAGCATCAACAGCACCGTGATCAAGAGGCAGACGAGGGAATCGCGGATCAACCTCACGCGGCCGAAAAGCTGGTGTCCCAATTCATCGAGAACCTCCAGGCGGTGTTCAAGATGGGCAGACTCGGGCGAACTCCGCGGCTGGCCCGCCACCGCGGACAGGCGGGAGAACAGATCGAACCGTTCCTTGTTGATCGTCCGTACACGATGCACAATCGCGGCCAGGCGGTTGTAGAACGCCAAACAAAGCAATCCGTTCGCCGAGATCATCACCACCGGCGCCACGAAACTCTCAATCGTCTTTAGCGTTTGCAGCATGGGCTCACGAGATCAGGGGAGGGAGGGGGCGGGTGTCGTTTTCCACCCTTGGCGGGCAAGCACTTGCGATGACCGCCGTCACTTGTCGGGCGCCGCCGGCTTCTACAGCGCCTCGCGCGCCAGCGAGTGCCAGTCGCGGCCTTCGTGCGTCGCTTCCGGAGCTTCGAGCGCCTTCTGAAATTGCTCGCGTGCAAGATCCGATTTGCCCATCGCCCGGTAACAAAGGCCCAGTTTATAGTGCTCGCGGACGCAATCCGGCTCATGCGGCTTGCCCGTGCCGAGATTCTCCGGATACTCCATGGCGCGACGCAGATCGGCCATCGCCGGCTCGTATTTTCCGGCCCGGAAGTATCGATCGGACCGCTGGTGGAGCGCTCGCAGGTAGACTTCGCGACCTGCGTTCCAGCCTTCCCAAGGATGAAACACGTGGTTGCTGAGGATTTCCAGGGCTTGATCCTCCTGGTCGACGTCGACCAGGTAATTCGCGTGTTTCAGCCGAATGCGGAAGTCGTTCTTGACGTCCTCCGGCGCCGCATCAAAGAGCGATTTTCGCCGGTCGTGCCCGCCGGTGGCCGCATAGATCTGGTCCAGGGCGAGGTAGTAGGTGTAGTCGTGCGGGTCGATGCGGATGGCTTGCTCGTAGGCTCCAGCGGCCTTCCGTGGATCGTTCAATCGGCGATAGTACGTTTCGCCGAGATTCCGGTACAGCACGGCGCACGCCGGCGATGCTTTCTCCGCGGAGAGCAGATGCTCCAACCCTTCTTGCCAGCGAAGCTTCGCGGTTAGCAGTGTGCCGAGATAGTAGTGCAGCTTCCACTCCTCGGGCAGATGACGAAGACCGGCCCCCAGTACTTCGATACTCTCGCTGCGGAGCGGGAAAACGTAGTCGGTCGGCAAGTCCGTGCCGCGCCGATAATGTGCGGCGGCCTCCGGACTTTGACCCTGGCGATCGGCCAGGTAGCCGAGGTAGAAATGAACGAACGGGTGGGGTTCAACGCGACGGGATTCGTTCGCAAGCGACAAGGTCGCCCGAGCCTCTTTCCAGAGATTCATCTCCATGAAGTCGCAGGCGGCTTCCAGATAGTATTGCGGATCGCCGCGAAGCGTCGCTAACTCGGCCGGATCGCCCAGCAGCGACTTTTCCAGCGCGGCCAATCCGTGAAGCGGATCTTCCGCGAGTACGGCGGCGACCATTCGCCGGGCCTCATCGTTCTTGCCGCCGCGCCGCAGCAGGACGGAGAGCATGACGCGGGCCTTCAAATCGTCCGGGTTTTCGTGGATCGCCTGCTCAAGAAGGGACTCGGCGCGGTCCCCATCGTGATCGCGAATGGCCAGCGACGCCTGGACGTAAGGGGCAAGACTCCGGTACTCGGCTCGCCGACCGAGGAGATCCAGATCCTCTTCCGTGCGCTCGTCGATGCCGAGGCGGACTTTGGCAATGGCGCGATAGTAGCGGGCGGTGAGATCGTCGTCGTTGCGCCGCAGCGCCTGATTGGCGGTCTGCAGAGCCCGTTCGTAACGCCCCTGCTCGTAGTCGAGGATGGCCATCGCTCGCAGCGCGGGCGTAAAACCGGGGTCTTTTTCCAGCGCCTTTTCAAATAGCTCGATGGCCTGGGGCAGTTGCCAATGCTTCATCGCGTAGTAGCCGCGAAGATAGAACTCCTCGGCCGTTGCGCTTTCGCCGGCGGAAAACTCGGGTTCCAGTTCCGCTTCCGGCAGCTTCGGCCTCTGCGGCCGGTACTCGATGATCCCCCGCCCGCCACTGTCGCAAACGGCAAACCGGTAGTCTTTCTCAGCCCCGGGTGGAAGCGGGATCGTTTTCTTCCACGGTAAGGACGGATCGAGCGCGGCGGTTTCGCGGAAGAGGGTCGTTTTGCCGTGCGATGCCTCTAGAACCGCCCCGGAGAACCTTCGGGTCGGCTGCACGGCCAGGCGGAGGGTACCGCCGACCGCTTCACAGTGTACGGCCGCCGCGGGATTCGCCTTCACAAAACCACCCATCTTCTGGATCGGATACCAGCATTCGCTCCAGGTCTCCTGCATGTGAGGTTCGAGGATCCAGGTGTCGCCTTGGGTCCAGAGCCGCCCGGACTGAACCTCGATGTATTGGCCGTCCTCGTCGGTAAGCAGATCCTCCCAAATGCCACCGCTGCGGGCGGTCCCCCACGTCCAGAACTTCTTCCCGAAACTGGAATGTCCCGAAGCGCAGTGGACGCTGCCGCAGTCGCGCTCGTGGTTGTAGGCGCCTTGAAAATCACCGGTCGCGCCGCAGAAGTAGTCGTGCGGATAGGGGGTGTTCTTGTACCACGAGACGTCTCTGCCGTGATTCATCGGCCACGGCTCGGGATTGCGACGCATGCCGGCGAACGTGTGGTTGGCCGGAGGAAAGATGACCTGCGTGTCGTCCCAGGCGTGAACCGCCGCGTTCGCCCAGAAATAGGCCCGCTGGTGTACCAGAGTGGGATTCTCGATGCGAATGCGGTTCTCGAAGCAAGAGCGGTCCGGATAGACCGTCGTGGCCACCGACCATCGCATTCGGCGAACCCATTCCGTCGCCCCGACCACGCAAGACACGCTGCCGTCGTCCCCCTTGAGCACCTTGTATTGGACGGGCGACACTGTGTTGACCGTATGGCCCCGGGTGGGAAAGTTCCACTCGATTCCGCCCGACAGCCATGCTCCGCGCAGCGCCACCAGGCCCGGCTTGATCACATGGTTGTGGTAAATGAAGTCGAAATCCTTGTTCGACTTGTCGTGGGCGGCATAGATCCTGCCACCCACGTCGGGAAGAATGATCACTCGGACCCACTCGTTTTCCAGTACCACCGCGCGATATTCTCGGGTGGATTTTCCCCCCAAAGCCCCGGTCTGCATCGGGTACGGATAGACATTGAGGTTCTCCAGCGGCGGGTTCTTGTCGTCCGGACCGGTTGCGTAGGTAGGGATCGACAGCGTCGTTTCGCGAACCGTCGCTTCAGACGCTCCGGCGGCGTCGTCGAAAAGATAGCCCATTGCCATCGCCAAGAGGAAAAAACTTCGCATGGTTGATTGCTCGGCGTTTGCCCGTGTTTGCTCACCCCATGCCTTGTTGTACCGTATCCGAATCGGTGGCTCAAGCTTGCTGAAAAGCAGTGAGTTCCTCACTCGTCCGTAACGGTTCGCTAACAGGGCGTGAGGATAATGGCGGTGAGCGCTGGCGAGAAGGGCTTCATTTCGGTGACCGGCGGAAAGAGAGTTGTCACCGAGCAGCCCGCGGCGGCGTCCAAAGCGGCCCTACGCCGTCGCATGACCTGGTGCTGGCAGCCGGGTGGCGGGCAATGGACCTGCTGCCGGTCGTCTTGGCACAGAGTCGCAGCCGTCTCGCTATTCGGGGGGGTTGAAATGAACGGTAAGGGAAGCGGCAGGAAGTCGCTTCCCGGCAGCCCGGCGGCTACCATCATGTAAGATGACGATCGACTGAAACTGAATGCGAGCAGCCGGGCTGCTTGGTATTATCGTGGGTGGTTATGTTTAGCGCGTGAGGGTAGGTGATGGCCCGTGAAAGGATCCTTGTCGTCGAGGATGAATGCGAAATCCAGGAACTGGTGCGGTACAACCTGGCCAAGGATGGGTACCAGGTGCAGTGTGTCGAGACGGGCGAAGCGGCTCTGCAAGCCACGCGGAAGGACCATCCCGACCTGGTGGTGCTCGATTTGATGCTCCCAGGGATCGATGGGTTAGAGGTGTGCCGCAAACTGAAGACCGATCCGCGGACTCAGGTCATCCCGATTCTCATGCTGACGGCGAAAGGGGAAGAGGCCGACATCGTCACCGGTTTGGAGCTTGGGGCTGACGACTACATGACCAAGCCGTTCAGCCCGCGCGTCCTGATTGCCCGAATTCGCGCGGTGTTACGGCGGAAGGCGAGCGAGCCGGTTGATGAAGAGTCACCGTTGCGGATGCACGAACTGGTAATTCATCCCGGTCGTCACGAGGTTTTGTCGGGCAGCGAGCCGGTGCAACTGACGCCGACGGAGTTCCGCGTCTTGCACTACCTGGCGTCCCGGCCCGGTTGGGTGTTTACCCGCTATCAGATCGCCGACGCCATCCATGAAGGGGACTCTCTGGTCACGGATCGTTCGGTCGATGTGCAGATTGTCGGGCTGCGAAAGAAACTGGGCGATGCCGGCCGCTACATCGAGACGGTCCGCGGCGTCGGCTATCGTTTCAAGGAATCGCGATGAGCAAGAAACGGCTCCTCTGGCAGCTCTACCCGTCGTACCTGGCAGTGACACTCGTCTCGCTGGCCGCGTACCACGTGCTGCGCTACTTGGAGCTGTCTCAACTGGTGGTTGCGGTTCTGGTGGCGTCGTTGGCGGGCGGTGTGAGTTGGTTCGTCGCGCGGCGGATCAGCCGCCCGCTGGAAGAGATCAAACGCGGCGCCGAACTCTTTGCCTCGGGCGACTTGACCCACCAATTGCCGTTGCCCGCTTCCCAGGAGATCGCCGCACTGGCGGAAACCATGAACGTCATGGCCGCCGAACTGAACCGGCGATTCCACGCGCTGGTCGAGCAGCGCAACGAACGCGAGGCGATTCTCTCCAGCATGGTCGAGGGCGTTTTCGCGGTCGACCTGCGGGAGCGGCTGATCAGTCTGAATCATGCGGGCGCCCAATTGCTCCACGCCCGTTTCGAGGACGTTCAAGGGCGCAGCCTGCAGGAGGTGGTTCGCAATCCGGCTCTGCAGCGGCTAGTCGCCGGCGTACTCTCGACCCAGCAGTCGGCATCGCAGGAGATCGAGATCCACCTTTGCGGCGGCGAGCAGCGAATCCTCGATGCGCAGGGGACGGTGCTCTTCGACTCCAAAGACCAGGCGATCGGCGCGCTGGTGGTGCTGCACGACATGACGCGAGTCCGCAGGCTGGAAAACGTGCGGCGGGATTTCGTGGCGAACGTATCCCACGAGTTGAAGACCCCGGTAACCTCGATCAAGGGTTTCGTCGAAACGCTCCTGGATGGCGCCTTGAAGGATCCGGACGATGCTGAGCGGTTTCTGAAAATCGTCGCCGCGCAAGCCGACCGGCTGACGGCCATCATTGAAGATCTGCTGACGCTGTCGCGGATCGAGCAGGGGGCGGAAAAAACGGAAATCTCGTTGGCGCAGGGCCGCATCCAGTCCGTGCTGAAGGAAGCCGCCGAAGTGTGCCAACTCAAGGCGGCGGAAAAGGAGATCCGTTTGGAGGTCTCTTGCGACCCCGAATTGGCGGCTGAGATCAATGCCGCCCTGCTCGAACAGGCGGTTGTGAATCTCATCGACAATGCGGTGAAGTACAGCCCCAACCGCGGTTCGGTTCTGGTGGACGCGATCCGCACGCCTGCCGAGGTGGTCATCCGCGTACGCGACCACGGCTGCGGGATCAGCCGGGAACATGTAACGAGGATATTTGAGCGGTTCTATCGGGTGGATAAAGCCCGCAGCCGCAAGCTGGGGGGGACGGGTTTGGGCCTCGCCATCGTGAAACACATCGCCCAGGCGCACGGCGGACGCGCCGGCGTGGAGAGCACGTTGGGCGTGGGCAGCACATTCACGCTCCACCTGCCCGTCTCGCAGGTTCTCCTCACGGAAGGAGTCAGGGAACTGGCGGCGGCACAGGGAGCGTAAGTAAGTTCCGCTTGCCAAGCGGAACCTTGCCACACAGGTTCCCTTCCGCAAGCGGGACTTACGTCGTGGCATCCTCCGCGGGCGTCTTCGAAAGCGAGCGGCAGAAATTCGTAGCCCGACTCTCCGAGTCGGGTAGATTCTTTTCTGCCGCTCGCCTAAGCCGTGCCTTGCACTCCACCCCTCATTTGGTATGCTCGAATCATGTGCTCAGTTAAGCCAGCGAAGCATGAAGCGCACCCTGCGCGGGATCCAGTTATATGAAAGTCAAGCAACTCATTGACTTGCTGAAGCGTTTCGATCCGGAATCGACGGTTCGCCTCTGTGTGAACATGCCCAACCGCGTGCTGGAGACGCACGAGCGGCTGTGGGTGGGCGACTACGGCGATGGGCCGCTGATTAATGCAACGTCGGACTTCCGAGGTTTTCAGGTCTACGTGGGCTGCGGCCTGGAACAATTCGTCACCCAAGTGCCGGACCACGATTACGACCCCACGCGAGGGTACGTCGCGGAACCGCACGTCGATGCAATCGACTTGGGCGAGTATGAAGACGACGTTACGGCAAGCCGTGTCAAGGACTTCTATCGGTTCCATCGCCGCCCGAAAGAACCCCTGAGCGATCCGGACTTCGATTACGAAACATGGATCCCTCCGCGGACCCGTTCGGGCAAGTACAACGAGCACATCGCCAAGATCCTGGAAGAGAAACTGCTCGAGGAGTAGCGCCCCGGCCCGACATTCGGCGTGCAACCCTTCCTGGGGTGGGCCTACTGCCAGCGGTAAAAACTGAAGTTCGACACGGTCGGCGGTCGGTCGACAACCGGGTGTTGGCGGCCCTTGGTCAATTCCTTGACACGGCGGTCGAGATTCAACTCCATCTCGATGATCGAGAGATAACCGTCCTGATTGGTGTCGGAGGCGGGGTCGTTGAAGGTATCGATGAGCCCGCGGGTGAATGCCCCGTGCCCCCAATCGGGGTCTTCAAAGCTCACTTCACGCGGCAACGACGAGGAGAAAACCACGGCGCCGTATTCCTCGGAAACCAGATCCTGCAGGGGATCCTCCCAGCCGACCGCCTTGGCGCCCGTGATGCCGCCGCTGTGGCAGGTGTCGACAAACAGCAGCACCTTGCAGGGCAGGTCGCGGAGCAGTTCCTTTACCTCGCTGAACCGAACTCCGGTACTGCGGAGATTCAACGGGTCGATATCGTGCGTGGCGAGATAGTAGTTCTGCCGTTCATCGCGGATGCCGTGGGCGGAAATGAACATCACGGCCACGTCGCGCTGCGAGACACTCTTGACAAGCCAGTCCATCGCCGCCAGCAGATTACGAGGTGTGGCCTCTTTGTTGGTGACGACCTTCGTCTCGATGTTGCGGTAGAGCACACCGCGCTGCGGTTCCCAGGCGGCGGCAAAGGTATCGGCGTCCTTGTGCGCGAACTGCAGGTTAAGCTTCTTGTCGGCATAGTCCGACACGCCAATCGCCAAGACATACAGGTCGGGCAGGATGGTCTCTTGCTCCCGCGGCGCCTCGTACCGGACGCGGACACTCGCCGGGCGGCTGTCCGAGGCCGAGTTCGAGGCGATCAGTGCGATTTCATTCTCGCCCGGCAAGAGGCTGACCTGGCGGACGATGGAATGCTTCCCGCCACTGTCGTCGTGATCGCGGGAAATGTTTTTGGCGGCCGGCGGGCGGCCGTTCACCAGGATCGTGACCGCCGTGATCGGCAGGTCGTTTTGCGATTCGGCCTCCGCGCGGACCGTCACCTGGGCCGACTGAATTGTCGTGCCATCGGCCGGCTCCAGGATACGAACCCGGGGCGGCTCCATCTTCTGAATCGTTTCAGGCTGACGGAGATCGACGGTTTGCGCCGGTTGGGCAGTCGCGGCGTTGGCTAGCCGCACCGCCTCCTCCACGCTGCCGGTGTTCATCACCTCGTCGATCACGTCGGGCCGGTAAAGCTGTTTGCGGAACTGATGAACCGGATAAAAGCGAGCGGCTTTGTCAGGCCCCTGGTTGACGTGCCACCCGATGAGACGGTCTCCGCCTGGCGACGCATCGTAATAGCCCTGCGGAGTCCATATCACCCACTGGCTGTCGTCGGCAATGAACAGATTCAACAGCGGTTCCGCCAGATCGTACCCCTCCTTGAGCGTAACCTGGGCTTCGTAGGGATTGCCGCCGCGCTGCATGGAAAGCGTGACTCGCTGACCAGGGCGCCAGTAGTACGTTCCGTTGAGTTTCCGCCGCGCCAGTTCCGACTTATCGAAGCCGTCCAGTGCGAGAAAGCGGTCGCCGACAAGAATCCCCGCTCGCGCAGCCGAAGAGAGCGGCTGGACCTCATAGACGGCGTCGTTGAGGTACTTGAAAGGCACGTCGCCGGTGGGCCGGTAGTGCTCCAGGCTCCAGACGCGGATCGTTCGGTCGGTCGAACTGCTGACGAGAAACCGCCCGTCGGCCGATGGACTCAACGATGTCACGAAGGAATCGTGGCCGGTGAACGAGCGGCGTTCGGTGTTGTTGGTGGGATCATACATCAGCAGGCCGCCACAGTCGTCGCCGAGGATGACCGGAGTCTTCAATCCCAGGCTGGGCGCGTCAAGCAGTGTGTAACACGTCGGAGTGGCGCCGGCCCGGATGCGGTACTCCTCGACCTGCTTCGCTCCCTCCATGAAGGCGAGATATTGATTGCCGTCGTGTTGGCGGACGACGAGGGAGCTGCCCGCCTGCGTCGGCGACTCGACCTGGTATGGTTCGGCCGTCTGGCTGTCGATGCGGCGGCGGTCGAAATAGAAGGTTTGCCGAACCCTGCCAAAACTGTTGCGGTTCCAAACGCTGCCGGCGTTGGGCTCGACGCCGAACCCGATCTGGCGTCCGCTTGCATCCCATGCGGCACGATAGACCGGCACGCCGAGGCCGCGGAAGACGTGGCGAGACCGGCCGGTGGCGGTTTCCCAGACGTGGATCTCCCCGAAGACATCGGCGCTGGCGGCTAGCATACCATCGCTGTCCATGGCAGCGGCCATCACCACATAGCGATGCTTACGGTATACGGTGGTCGGCTCCAGGCCGTCGCTCTGCCACACGCCCACCCAGTAATCGGTCTTGCCGTCCTTTTCGCCGGACCCGGCCGCCAGCCATCGCGAGCGGTCCAGTTGGATCGACATGCAACTGGTGGCGTTGCCGGCGGGCAGCTTGGCGGCGCCGCGGGCGGCGAACCAGCGACGCAGCGCCTCGGGAATGGGATCGCCCGGAACAAGCCGTTTTCCGTCGGGAACCGTGACGACCGACGGCCCGCTCGTCTCCTGCACCAAGAGAAACGGTTCGCTCGTGGGAAAACCGAAATAGAAATACAACGGCTGGTCTTTTTGGCTGGGCTCAACAGTCGAGATCACACGGCGATCGCTCCACCGCCAGAGCGAGATCTTGCCGTTGCTGCCGGCGGAGGCGAGATAGGCGCCGTCGCGCGAAAAGGCCAGCCGCTTGATGGGAACATTGTGTCCGGGCAATAAAGAATGGATCTCGTCCAGGTTGCCCGTATCGTAGACACGGATCGAACCGTCGTCGCTGTAATCGTCGATTCCGACCAACAGCCAGCGGCCGTCTGGGGAAAAGGCGAGGGTGTAGCAGTTGCCGTAGGAGGTCCGTTCGCGCTGGCCGCGGAGGGTCTTCAGCAATTCTCCCGACTCGAGACTCCAGAGACGAACCTCCTTGTTGCCTGCCGCAGCCAGTAGCTTCCCGTCGGGGCTGATTGCCAGGTCGCCAACCAGGTCGGTGAACCCGTGGGTATCCAGAACCAACTCCGCTTCTCCCGCCCCGGTGGTTTCTTGGGCTCGGGCAAACGAGGAGGCAGCCAGAACGCCCAACAGAACGACAACCGAGGTCGGAAAGGTTCGCGAGAACATGGCGAATAGAACCCCACTAAAATGCCGGAATAAAACTTCCCGATCCGGTCGATTCGCTCGTCGATTCGGGCGAATACAGATCCCAGAGACCATCGGAAGGATTCATCGCCACTTTCACAGTGCCCTCCTGGACTTTGACCTGCTTTATCGAGGAACCGTTGCCACGATCAAAGCGGATATAGATCGGGTACTTGCTGGTGTGGGTTTCCGTCTGCCGCGGACCCACGGTAGCGTGCTCGTTTTGCACGGCATAGTTGAATTCGTGGGGATTCTCGCTATTGTCGACCATTACTTCAAATGTCTTGGAATAGAGTTCCCAGCCCTGGTTCGTCGGTGTAAACGCATAGGCGCCCGAAGAGACCTTATAGCTCTTCCGCCCGAACGAACCGCCGCGATGGAAATCCACCAGCCAGGAGTCGCCGGCGAGCGCCTGCGTAAACCCCGGATCCATCGTGTAATCGGTATCCTTGAGTTTGTAATGGACCGTGGTACCGGTGTTGGAAGGATTGATCAGCACCACGCCGTCGAGCGTCATGGTCGTGTCGTTGGCCGCCACCGGACTCCCCGGGGCCACCGGCAAACCCATCGACTGCGCCACACTGCCGTTGGTCAGCTCAAACGCGCCCACTCCGCCCGTGCCGATCATCACGTAGCCGTTGCCGAGCGACACCGCATGGCCGGTCGGAAGTTTCGGGTTCATGATAATCGGCACAGAGCCGGCGGGAAGGCGGGTGGTGTCGGCTCCCATGCCCGGGACTGCCGTGGATACGGCGCCGAGGATCTTCAGTGTGTCGTCCATGACCCCCAGAATCGATTCGACCGACCTCCTTTTGGAAGCATCCAAGTCCAGCTTCGACAGGGCACTGCGTGCTTCTCGGATGTCGCCGGCGCTGACGGTCAGCGAGTCGGCACGGTCGCGAAGGTCTTTGACCAACTGCTGCGTGGCAACCTTCTTATACAGCTCCGATGCCCGGTTCACGTCTTTCGCCGCCGAGGTCCAGAGGATCTGGGTCTGAGCGGCATCGCCATTCTTCACCGCCTGGAGGATCTGGAGTTGCGTTTCCGAGGGAACCTGCTTGGAACTGAGTTCGGCAATCAAGGCCGCCTGGTCGACTCCGCTGCCGCGAAGTTCCTGCTCCAAATCCGAGACCATCCCCTGTACTTGGCTGCCAAAGAGGTTTTTGCCGCTCTGGATTTCGGCGGCCGTAATCGAACGCCCCTGGAGGTTGATCGCATTGGCCTTGGGAGTAACGGCGACAATCTCCTTCTTCACCGCCACCGGCGCCGGGGGAGCGGGCGCCTCGACCACGGCGGGACGGGCCACCGTTTGAGGCTGACTGTAGTACTGGGGCGTATAGTTCGGCTGCGGTTGGACATAGTTGTTGTTCCAGCCTCCGCCGCTGTTGTTATTCCAGTTGTTCCAGCCACTGCCGCTGTTGTTGTGACCGCGGTTCCAATTGTTCCAGCCACTGCCGCTGTCGTTTCGCCAGTTATTCCAGCCGGAACCGCTTTGGCTGGGCGCCTCATACTTGTATCGCATTCCGCCTCCGGAGTTTCTGCCGGAGTTGTTCTGGTTGCTCGCGCCCTCCATCAAACCCTGGAGGAAAGGCGCTGCGATGTCGCGGCCGAAATCGAAGTTTTGGGCAAGAACGGCAGATGACGGAACCGCCATGCTGAAACCAGCAACGGCCGCCAGTACGAGGGACTTCATTGCGTAGTTCATCACAACAACTCCTTGCTCGGTCAGAATTCGTTCGGTGAAAGAAGACTCTCGCGCAAGCAAACGGCTCCCATTCGGAAACCAACTCCCGGCGAGGTAAATCGTCTCTGGTCTCTTCGGCAAGTTTAGGACGCCCCAGTGGAGGAGTCAATTCCCCACCTCCCCCCATAAGAGCGTATTGGAGATGGGGCGATCCGCAGTTTCCAGGCGATTCCGTGGCCTGGAGTTGGAACTCCTACACCAGCATCGTAAACGAGCTGGGAACTGGACTCTTTTTTCGCCGTGGCGGCTACGGCGCCGCGCTGGCTCTGCGGGCCGCCTCGACCATTGCCCGCATGTTCTCAGTCGGGACATCGCGGGGGTTCATCTCGCCGGTGTTGAAGAGATATCCGCCGCCCGGGTAGCAGAGTTTCACGAGCCGCTTCGCCTCTCGGGCGACGTCTGCCGCAGTGCCGCGCATGAGAGTCTCGATCGGGTCGAGATTGCCGCTGAAACAAACCCTGTCTCGCAAGGCGGTGGCCACCACTTCCATATCGGCGGCCGGACCGCAGTTGACGATGTCGACGCCCAATTCCGCTTCGGCAAGCAGGTACGGCACCAGGATTTCGCTGTTGTGCAAGTGGACAATGGCGCCGAACTGGTGCGCCTGCTCGACCAGATTCTTGCACGAAGGGAAGGCAAATTCGCGGTACTGCTTCAGCGACAGCATCCCCGAGAAGGCGTTGCAATCGCCGACCCAGATGGCATGTGCGCCGGCTTCCACTTGCGCTTGAATATACCGCGACTGCAGGTCGACGAAGAAGTCGCAGGCCCGCTGGAGCAACTCCGGTTCGGTGGCCGCCAACACCATCGTGTTGTCGAGGCCGAAGAGCAGCCCGACCGAGCTGTACGGCCCGGCACAAGAACCTTCGATGAGGACGGAGTCGCCAAAATGCTCTTTGATGAGGCGGATCGCCTTGAGCTTTTCGGGCATGCGGCCGTCGCGATGCGGATCGGGTATGCGGAGATTGTCGAGGGTCTCCTCCGTGGCCGGCAGATAGCTTTTCGTGGCGCGGAGGATGTTGCCCTCGCCCTTGGTGCCGACGCCCAGCGGCTCGAACTCGAAACAGTCGTCGACTTGGAGCCATGCCCAGTCGTAGCCAAACTCCTCGATGCTGGCGATCCACACCTCGGCCATCTTCCGCCCGTCCTGGCAGACCTCTTCATAGGTGTATTTGCCGTACCAGGCAACGTCGAACTCCTCGCTGCAAGCGAAAACGGGGAGCCGTTCCGGTTTCTCCAGGGCGATCGCGCGGCGGACATCGTCGAGAACACCATCATAAGGCATCGGTCGCCTCCTTGTACGCCAGGCTTTCCCGCCTGACTGTTGTGTAGATTTTCGCTGAGAAACCGGTACGTAACCGAAAGTCAGGCTGGAAAGCCTGACGTGCTTTGAGCCTATCCGAAAACCGCTGGGGACTGGCTCATTTTGCGGAGTCTTCGGAGCAAAATGTGCCTGTCCCCTTCTCCCGACGCGGTTTTCGGATTGGCTCTTTGTTATGGCCCCCCACAATAACCGGAATGCCGGTCGCGTGCAAGCGACTCGCTGCCTTGCAACGTCGAATCCGAGGGGTATAGTGAAAGGTTTGCTTGGCTCCAGTTTCCGTTTTCAAGCCCTGCCCGAACGAGGAGTTTCTTGCCATGCGCATCACGAAAGCGGTAACCAATTTCGAGCGGGAACCCCTTTCGAGCCCGTTTGGTTTCAAAGGGGGCTATCTCGGCGAACTCTGGCAAACGGTGGTTCGCTTTGAGAACAGGGGAGGTTGCGAGGGGACGGGCCTGGGGGTGCAGAGCGTGCTCTGGTCCGACGCCGCCGTGTTTAGCGAGAACAGCGAGTCGGGCGGAAACGGCATGATGTACCTGATGACCGATTTCGCTGCCAAGAGGGCAGTCGGACTCGAATGGGATATGCCGCTCGACCTGCTCGACCAACTCCTCCCTGTCACATACGAGTACGGCAAGACCATTTCCGGCCGGCCCGACCTCCGCCTTACCTTCGCACTGAACGCCCTGGTGGCGGTGGACAACGCGGCATGGTTGCTTTACGCGGCGGAAAAGGGGATCTCGGCATTCGACGAAATGACGCCGCCGCCTTTCCGCCCCCCGCTCTCGGCGCGGCACGAGAAGCTCGCCGCCATTCCGCTGATGAGCTACGGAGTGCCGATCGATCAGATCGTCCGCGCGGTCGACGAAGGCTACTTCTTCCTCAAGATCAAGGTGGGGGCCGATCCGGATAAGGACGGCGATCTGGACAAGATGCTCCGCTGGGACCAAGAGCGGCTTAGCGCCATCCACGCCGCGGTCGGCGGCCGCACCACGCCCTTCACCGACAGCGGCAAGCTCGTCTATTACCTCGACGCCAACGGCCGCTACGACACGATCGATCGCGTGATGCGGCTATTGGACCATGCCGACGCAATCGGCGCGCTGGAAAACATCCTGCTTTTCGAGGAACCTTTCCCTGAGGAATCGCAGGCCGACGTTTCCAATTTGCCGGTCATCGCGGCGGCCGACGAAAGCGCCCATTCGGACCGCGATGCCGAAGAGCGGATCGCGCTGGGCTACAAGGCGATCGCCGTCAAGCCGATTGCCAAAACCTTGAGCATGAGCCTCAAGGTCGTCCACTTGGCGCACGAGAGGAACATTCCTTGTTTCTGCGCCGACCTCACGGTGAACCCGGTTCTGGTGGAGTGGAACAAGAATGTCGCCGCGCGGCTGGAACCACTGCCGGGGATGAAAATCGGCGTTGTCGAGACGAACGGGCGGCAGAACTACAAGAACTGGGAAACGATGCGAAAGTACCATCCCCGGCACGAAGCCGCCTGGACGGAGGCGAGCGACGGAGTTTTCGACCTCGACGACGATTTCTATCGCTCCAGCGGAGGAATCTTCCAAGTGGGTGAGCACTATCGGGGCCTGGTCGCGCCGAAGAGCTGAGAAGCCCTGACCAATGAATACCCTCGACTACGCCATCATCGCGCTCTACTTCGTCGTGGTCCTCGGCGTTGGCTTCTGGTATCAGCGCCGCGCGGCCCGTGATATTGAGAGCTACTTCCTCGGCGGCAAGAGCTTGAACTGGCTGGTGCTCTCGATGGCCGGGGCGATGTCGAATTACGACATCACCGGCACCATGTGGATTGTCACGCTCCTTACCTTCTTCGGCATGAAGTCGATGTGGAACCACTGGATGTGGGGTTTCCTGATGGGCGCGTTCTTTATGGCGTTTATGGGCAAGTGGGTGCGGCGGAGCGGCGTGATGACCGGCGCCGAATGGATGGTCACTCGCTTCGGCAGCCGCCGCGACGGACGAGCGGCGCGGACCGCCTACAGCCTCATGGCCGTGGTCACGCTGACCGCCTTCATCGGATATGCGTTCCAAGGCATCGGAAAATTCACTGCCGTCTATATCCCGACCGGCTTGCCGCCGGAGACGGCCGCTACGGTGTGCGCCGTCGGCGTGTTTGCCCTGACGACGATGTACGTGCTGTTGGGCGGCTTGTATAGCGTCGTCATCACCAACGTGATTCAAACGGCGATTCTCACCGCCGCCAGCATGGTCATTGCCGCCGTGGCTTACCGCGCCGTCACGCCCGAGTTGCTGGCCGAGAAACTGCCGCAGGGCTGGGCGTCGCTCGGATTCGCCTGGCGACTGGAGGATTCCGCGGCACTGGCCGGCACCGGCTATGCCGGCTATGAGCTGTTTGGAGCCTTGGTCATCCTCTGGGTCATCAAGGGACTGCTGCTGAATTTGGGCGGCCCCGGACAGATGTACGATTTTCAACTTTTCCTCGCCACTCGCGACGCTCGCGAGGCCGCGAAGGTTGGCGCCGCTTGGAGCGGGTTTCTCGTCGTCCGCTGGGCGATGGCGATGGGCATTGCAATGTTGGCGGTGGTCGGAGTCGGAAACGTCGGCGATCCGGAACGCGTCATGCCGATCGTGCTGCAACAATACTTGCCCGCCGGGTTCCGCGGATTGGTGATTGCCGGACTGCTGGCGGCCTTCATGTCCACCTTCGGCGCGACGGTGAATTCCGCTGCCTCCTACCTGGTCCGTGACTGGTGGCAGCCGCTCTCGCGCAGCAGCGGTGAAAGCCGATCGCTTATTTGGGCCAGCTACGCATCGACGTTGTCCGTCGTTGTGATTGGCGCTCTGATCGGTTGGAGTGTTCCCTCGATTGGTCGCATCTTCAGTTGGATCATGATGGAACTGGGAGCGGCCTTCGTCATCCCCAACGTGCTCCGCTGGTTCTGGTGGCGGTTGAACGGTTGGGGCTACGCGGCGGGAACGCTGGCAGGGCTGCTGGGCGCCGTGGCCGTTCCTTTCTTGCCCAGCGAGTTGCCTCTCTACGTGACGTTCCCCGCGATCTGCGGCATGTCGTTGGTCGGCTGTCTGGCGGGAACGTGGCTCTCACGGCCGACGGATCGCGAGGTTCTGCTGACGTTCTACCGCACCGTCCGGCCATTCGGTGCCTGGGGACCGATACGCGAGCAGTCCGGCTTGACGCTCTTGCAGCGAAACGCCCCCTCGGAAAGCCCGGCATTGGCCCTGGTCAATTTAGCCCTGGGCGGCGCAGCCGTCCTGGGCGCCTACCTGTCGCCGATGTACCTGGTGGGACACTGGCACGCACAATCGCTCGGTTGGTTTGCGGTAACGGCCGTGTCGGCCGCCGTTCTTTATTTCACCTGGTATCGCACCTTGCCGGAACCGGATTAGAGTTTGAGTCTTAGTTGGTAACTTCACTACACGATGCATGTATGTTTGCCTCGTTTAACCGTGACGGCCAACGGCCTGCGCGAGGGCCGCAACAAAGCCGCAGCAGCATACCCCGCGCAGGCCGTTGGCCGTTGCGGTTAAACGAGTTCGTGAGCAACGGCGTAATTATTGGAGGTTCCCGGACGTGTCGTACAAACTGATTTGGATGGCATTGGCCGGCGGGCTGGGAACGCTCGCTCGATACTGGTTCGCCGGCATGGTCCAAAACGCGGCGGGCACATTCTTTCCCTGGGGAACCGCCGTGGTGAACCTCACCGGATGCCTTCTTTTCGGACTGCTCGTCGCCGTCATGGAAGGACGGTTCGCCTTCAGCGGCGAGACACGCGCCATCCTTTTGGTCGGATTCATGGGAGCCTTTACCACGTTCTCTACGTTCGTGTTTGAAACGGAGCAGTTGTTGGCGAATTCGGAGTGGGCGCTGGCGGCGGGCAATCTGACCTTACAGAACCTGGTCGGGATCTTTGCGTTGCTGCTGGGGCTGACCCTGGGGCGGCTCATCTGATCCCAAGGAGATGCACGATGATCAAACTGCCGGCGGAAGCCGAACTGTTGCGGGTGTTCATTGGCGAAAGCGATCACTGCGGCGGCAGACCGCTGTACGAAGCGATCGTCGAGGAGGCCCGCCGCCGCGGGATGGCCGGCGCAACGGTGCTCCGCGGCCTGATGGGCTTCGGGGCCCACAGCCGCCTGCACACGGCCAAGATCCTGCGGCTTTCCGAAGACCTGCCCATCGTCGTCGAGATCGTCGACACGCCAGAAAAGATCGCCGACCTATTGCCCAAGCTCGACGAAATGATCGGCGAAGGTTTGGTAACGCTGGAAGGGGTCCGCGTGATCACGTATCGGCACGAAAAAGGGTAAATAAAAAACCCCCGAATTCCACTTGAACCCCGGCTCGCATCGCGGCATGTTCGCGTCAAGTTCGACTAGATAGATTGATTTCGCGCGCAAAGAGAAGTGAGGCCGCTCGCCCACGACATCGCGTCGATCCTCGTGACGGCCGCGCCGGTCCAGAAAACGGCCGCCATCGGCGAATGGAGCGAGACCGGCGCCTGTGAAGTCTGTCTCGACTTCAAGAACCTCACGCCCGGCAACCATGCACTCGGCCACCGGCGCCGTGGAGGCGATGCGGTACCTGAAGGCCGGCCGGTACAAGCTGCACGTGGTGGCCCAGGGCGCCGCGGTCGTCAAACGGATCACCGTGCGGGCCATCCCCGCCTTGCATCAAGCGTTTTACGGGAGCGTCCCGCACATCCAGGCCTGGAAGGAGTCCGGGCGAAGCTGGATCGCCATCCAAGGCTACGGCGTTGCCGACGTAAAATTCGACGCCCATGACTCTGCCGACAAAGTCTTCGCTGCCTGGTCGGCCAGCCAGGGATACCAGCATCCGCTGATGAATGGGATCATCGTGGACGAGTTTGGCGGAGGCGACGGCATCGAGTACGACGTTTATCGCCGGGTCGTCGAACGACTGAACGCCACGTACAAGCCGAAAATCTACATGCCTTACGGCGGGCGATTCTATGGCGATGATCGCAGCACGAAGTTTGCCCAGGCCGCGCTGCACGGCGGCGGATACGTCTGCCCCGAATACTACCTGACAGAGCAGCCGTCGCGGCCGCAGGCAGAGCAATTCATCGACGAATTGCTACGCCCACCTCCTCGGCAAGTTCGACGCGCAATACAACTATTGGATGAACTACCACTAGCGGGTGTTCAAAGCGAAGGGGACCGCGGCCAGACTGACGGTCACCGACTGGCTAGGCGACCAGAACCCCGGCGGACCAGTCGGCCAGGAGCTGATGGTCAACTTCGTTGAAATTCAGCCGTATCTTGGAGACTAATCGCCACACGTCCCTCGACTCCTGCGAGTGCCCCGGACCGGTGGCGGCAGGGCATCGCGAGCACATGGCAGGCAAAGTCACCTGAGGTAGTATAGGGGACCACTGGCCCTGTCTGTTTCACGCCGCGGAGCTGCAAATCGTTGTGCCCGCCACGCCCGAGCTTCCTCGCAACGGCGAGACCGACATTATTCGATTCGGCTCGAAGGGGGCGACCTGCTCTTGGGCTATGGGCGGTGGCAGAAGGGAGGCGATGACTTCAACGCGGCCGACATCCATGGCAGGATTTCGCGCGACGACGGCAAAAACTGGCAAAAGAGCAATAACGTGGATGTTCGCGAACTGGACCCGAAGAATGTCTACGGCGCAGACGAACCAGCCGTGATCGAGCTCAACGACGGGCGCGTCATGATGATTGTACGGACCGACCAGGGCGATATCGCCAAGGTTTACTCGGCGGACGGTGGGGCCAGCCGAAAGGCGATCTTGCGGTCCATCACCGCCTGCGGCGCAGAAATCGCCGTCTGCAGCGGGCCGGTCAAGGGCACTCGAGCGTCGGTGCTCTTCTTGCGTTTGGGACGCTGAAGCCGCTTGCGTTTGCCGTGCTGCGATTTCCTTTGTTTCTTGTGCTTGGCTTGCGGACGCTTCGAAGAACGCTTATCCTTAGCCATCCTTGGCTCTCCCGACGGGTTTGGTGACTTATGCAATCCCCAACCATCGCCGAGAGCCGTTCTTCTTGGCAAGAGCAATCTTAATCGCTCAAGGCCGGACTCCGCCTGGTTCGCTCAATTCGCCTGAAGTCCAGTACCGCCGGAGTCACGAGACTTTCTTCCCCAGGAACGTGGCGTTGACTCGCTGCAGGCGTTCGGGGTATTCGTGCCAGACCGGGTCTTCCGGTCCGGAATTCGTGCGTGCTACGGCGCCCCACAATCCGTGCTCCCGGTACGCGC
>JAAYEH010000253.1 GCA_012728855.1 Rhodopirellula sp.
GCAACGAAGCGGAAGAAGTCGTTGTCGGCCGGAACGAACGGGTGCTCCGTGGCGTTGGGGAAGATCGCCAGGTTGGTCACGTTCAGAGCTGATCCGCTGCCGATGTAGGCGGCGGTGGTGCGGAACTCGTTCTGCTCGTAGAGGTCCGGCCCCAGAATCAGCAGATTCGGCTCCCCGGTCACCGGGTCAACGCCAGCCAGTAGCGGCGAGACGATTTCCACGTCCACAAAGGAGATGTCGGGCAATTGGGTCGGATCGTTGCCGATACCGGGCGTGTCGCGGAAGATCCGCACGACGCCTTCGTCCTCGCGGCGGCTGTGGTTGATGACCACGAAATGCGTGGCATTGTCCAGCGGAGTGCCGCTGACGTCCGCGGCGATCACCAAGGCATCGCTAGCGGACGGACCACCACCGTCGACGTTCACGCGCAAATTGTTCAGCGGAGCCGGGGCCAGGCCCGCCGCCGGGACGACGAGAATGGTGTCGTTGCCCAGACGGGCCTTGACCGTGACCGCTTCGACCGTGGCACCAAGCACGACGGGCTTGAGATCGACGCCGGAGATGTTTTCGACGGTTACCGTGCGGGCCGGCGAATCGACGTAGATCACGTCGTGGCTATTAGTGCCTTCGACGATTACGTGGTCGGCGTCCTCGGTCAGGCCATTGATCGTGAATGCCCCGGCCACGGCGGTGAACGTAAAGAGCGTGTTGTCTCCGGCGTTCTGGAACTGGCCGGCCTGCGGGCCGGTCGGACGGTAAGTGATCTCGTCGTCCTCGGCCGTGGCGTTGACGGTCAGCGCCGCGCCGGCGGCCGCGATATTCGTCCGCTCGATGCCGATGAACTCGACCGGACCGAAGGCGTCTTCGGTGACGGTCCGGGCAGCCAGGTCGACGACGATGTCGTCTCCCGCTCCCAGGAAATTGAGCACGTCGGAACCGCTCGGATCGCCGCCGTTAACCAGCACGTTGGCGAACGGATGGTTTCCGGCGACGTTGAAGACATCGTCGCCGACCAAGGCGTGCAGCGCGAGGTTGAGCACGCCCGGCGTGTTGATCACGACCATCTGCGCGTTCGTCGCGCCACCGGAGATCTCGTCGAGCACGACCGTGCCGGTCACGCCGCTGACCGCGAACACGTCGCTGGCGTTGGCGGCGTCGCGAGAGGAGATCGTCGCCGCATCGACGCGCGTGCCGCTGATGTCGGCCAAGTTCAGGCTGCCGCCCGTGCCCAGGCCGAGGAAGTTCATTGGCAGGAGCGTCTGGCCGCCCAGGGCCAGCGACTGGCGAACCTCGATCTCACCGGTGTCGGCCATGGGGCCGTCGTCGGCGACGTACACGACATGCACACCGGCTGGCGTAACAACCGTGAGGGCATCGGTGCCGCCCCGGCCGTTGATCGTGAGGTGCTCGGCGGTGTCGACGATGACCGGCACGGGTTGGGCACCGGCGATCCTCGCCCCGTCGTTCGTCAGGAGATCGACCGTGATGGCGTTGTTGGCCGTGGTGCCGTTGATAATCACCAGGTCGCTGGCAGTGGGATCGCTGCCGTCGACCGTGATGTCCAAGAGGCCGACCGCCGCCGTGCCCGAATTGTTCAGGTTCACGACGTCGTCGCCGGCCAGCCCGTCGATGACCAGGTGGTCCTTGTTGGCGAATTCGATCGTCTCGAAGCCGTCGACCGA
>JAAYEH010000254.1 GCA_012728855.1 Rhodopirellula sp.
TTCAGAATCTTGTCGATCTCGCGTCTGACGACGTGCCTCGACGACGAGAGGATTGAAACCTAAACCTTTTTGATCGCTGTTCCCCATACCATTTTTGGTCTGACGACGTGCCTCGACGACGAGAGGATTGAAACTTATCGTCCCTCCAAGTTCCATCAAAATGGGGACAAGGCTGACGACGTGCCTCGACGACGAGAGGATGTAAACTACAACCAGTACCCCTGCGTGAACTTGCGGGCGGTGGGCTGACGACGTGCCACGACCACGAGAGGATTGAAACGCCCAGGCTTCCGGAGCCCGGTTCACACGGGGAGGGGGTTGACGACGTGCCTCGACGACGAGAGGATTGAAACAGCCGTTCATCAGGCATGAGAGTGGGGAAGCTGAGGCTGACGACGTGCCTCGACCGCGAGAGGATTGAAACATCCGCAAGATACGCTTGCGGACCCCGTTCATCGTGGGCTGACGACGTGCCTCGACCGCGAGAGGATTGAAACTTGACAGTCGCTTGGACCACATACCATTCGGACATAGGGCTGACGACGTGCCTCGACCGCGAGAGGATTGAAACATGGAGTTGATTTCGGACAAGATACTCTCGATAGCCTTGGGCTGACGACGTGCCTCGACGACGAGAGGATTGAAACTAGCCTACCAGCATGTAATACGCTTTACCGCCCACGGGGGCTGACGACGTGCCTCGACCACGAGAGGATTGAAACCCCGTTCCGATCGGTTCGACGTTAAACGGCGGTTGGCTGACGATGTGCCTTGACGACGAGAGGATTGAAACGCGGGCTTGCCGCAGACGGAACACTTTGGGACTCTTGGCTGACGACGTGCCGCGACCACGAGAGGATTGAAACAAGATGAACGGCTGGACCTCGTCGTTGCCCCGGACCGATGACGACGTGCCTCGACGACGAGAGGATTGAAACTCCTTGACCTTGACGTCAGGGTAGTTCCTGGCGATGGCTGAGCCAGGAACTGCCTCGGCGTTTGATCGACTTCGTGGCGGAGTCAACTATCCGATCAAGGCCCATGATCACTCGCATCGAACTGACCAACTTCATGTCGCACGACCACACGGTCATCGAGCCCGCGGCGGGGCTGACCGTGTTGATCGGGCCGAATAACTGCGGCAAGAGTGCGATTGTCGCAGCGTTGCAGATCCTCGCGAGCAACGACAACTCGACCTACGTGATGCGCCACGGCGCCAAGGAGTGTTCCGTCAAGGTCGAGACCGACGACGGCCACACCATCGAGTGGCGCCGCAAGAACTCTCCAAGCTACGTGATCGACGGCCAGACATTCGACCGCCTTCGCGGCGCCGGCCTGCCCGACGAATTGCACGCCGCCTTGCGGTTGCCGAAGGTCGATGCGGGCGAGAACACCGAGTTCGACGTCCACTTCGGCACGCAGAAGTCGCCGATCTTCCTGCTTAGCGGCTCGACCGCCCACGCCGCCCGGTTCTTCGCGGCCTCTTCGGACGCCATCCGCCTGGTGGCGATACAGAAGCGGCACAAGGAAAAGCTCGCCGAAGCACAGCGCGAGAAGAACCGCCTGGAAGCCGAATCGAAGCAGATCAATGCCGCCCTGGAGATCCTCGGGCCGGTCGTGGGACTGGAGGAGCGTCTGGAGGCCGCACACAAGGCGTATGACGAGTTGCTTAAGCGTGACGGTTGGGTCGAGGAAGCGATCAAGGGCGAAGCCTTGCTCCGCGGCCAGTCGGCCACGGTCGACCGCTTCTCCGCCGAGGCCGCGGCCCTTCGGCCCCTGCTCCCGCCGCCGGATATCGCCCCGACAGAACCCTTGCAGAAGCTGCTTGGATCGCTGCAGGCCACTCAGCGGCAGCACGACTCGGAAGCCTCCCGGGCCGAGGCCCTGGCCGCGCTGGTGCCGCCGCCGAAAATCGAGCCGACCGAGCCGCTGCAGAAGCTGATCGAGGCCCTGGTTGCAGCGGAAGGCCGCCTGAAGATGGCTGAATCGCGCGCGGCGGCGCTGGCTTCGCTGCCACAGCCACCGACTCTGACTCCCGTCGAGGCGATGGAGAAGCTGATTCGAGACTTGGAGTCGGAACAGTCGCGACAAAGAAACGCCGCTATGCGAAACGGCGTGCTGGCATCTCTCGAAGCCCCGCCGAAAATGGCCGACACCGACGCGATTGTTAAATTGACCGCGGGAATCGAACACGCGACGAGACTTCAAACGCAGACCCGAGCGGAATCCCAGGCGCTTTCGCAACTCCCCTCGCCGCCTCAGTTGGCCGAACTCGACCCGCTGCACCGTCTGACGGAGCGGCTGGCGTTGGCAACACGTGACCTTTCCCGGCTGAACAGCAGAAACCGCGTGCTGGAAACCCTTGCCGACGTGCCTCAGATGGCCAACGAGTCGGAACTGGCCGCCATGCTGTCGGCCATTACTACAGCGACGCGGCAGGTCGCAAATTGGCAGCGGGCGTCGGCCGCGGTTGCTGCGGTGGCGCCCGTGCCGCTTCCGGCGGACACCGCGCCGCTTGCCGAATTCATCGGCCGCATGGAAAAGTTGGAAAGGCAGGTCACCCGCAGCCAGGTGGAGGCCGATGCGACCGAATCTTGTGCCGAGCAGGCCGCGGCCGACCTTCGTGCCAAGGCCGACGGCAGCCTCTGTCCCATCTGCGGCAGCGTGTTGGACCCCGATCGCGTGATCGCCCAGGCGGCCACCGGGCTGGGAGGGCACGACCATGCCTGACACCGCGTACGCCGGACTGCTGGTCATCGGCGACCCGCACCTCGAAGGGCGCCAACCGGGATTCCGCAAGGATGATTATCCCGAGGTGATCCTCGGGAAGCTCAAGTGGTGCCTCGATTACGCCGCCAACTATCGACTCCTGCCGGCGATCGTCGGCGATCTGTTCGACAAGCCTCGCGACAACCCCAACTGGATGCTCGGGCGGCTGTTCGACCTGTTGGCCGGAGAAGTGATTGGACTGTATGGCAACCACGACGTGCACTATAATCCTGAGCTGACAGAGCACGACTCCTTCAGCCTACTGGTGAAGGCCGGCCGGATCAAGCTCCTCAGCGCCGATTCGCCATGGCGCGGAGCCATCGGCGGAAGACCGGTTGTGGTGGGCGGTGCGTCTTATCGCCAGCCCATTCCTTCGCGGATTGATCCGTTGGAAACCAACGCTGCCGCTGGGCCGCCGCTGGGGATCTGGCTGACGCACCACGACATCAACATGCCCGGCTACGACGAAGGTTGGATCAAGCCGCACGAGATCGACGGCGTGGAACTGGTGGTCAACGGCCACATCCATCGGCGGCTGGAAAGCGTGCAGGCCGGGAAGACCCTGTGGGTCACGCCCGGCAACATCAGCCGCCGTGCGCGGAGCGACGCCACGCGGGTACACGTGCCGGCCGTCCTGCACGTCGAGGTGACGGCGGACAGTTTCACGCTGTCCCACGTCACGATCCCGCACCAGCCCTACGGCGAGGTCTTCTATGAGGCGGTCATCGCCGAAACGACCGACAGCGGCTCGTCGGCCTTCGTCACGGGCCTGGCCGAGTTGCAGTCCCGGCGGACCGCCAGCGGCGCCGGCCTTATGGAGTTCCTCGAGCGTAACCTGAGTCAATTCGAGCCCCCGGTCGCCGACGAAATCATGAACCTGGCAATGGAGGTGACAGCAAATGTCCAAGGCGAAAGCGGAAACCGCGTCGTCTGAGCAGACGATCGAACAATTGCAGGCCCGCTACCGCGAGCTGAACACGAAGAAGATCCAGGCCGAAACGAACCTGAAGAACGCGACCGACCATCTCACCGGGCTCAAAGAAGAAGCCCGGCAGAAGTTCGGCACCGACGACGTGGCGGAGCTTCGCAAGAAGCTCGATGCCATGAAGGCCGAGAACGAAGAAAAACGCAAGAACTATCAGGCCCAGCTCGACCAGATCGAGTCGGACCTGTCGGGCGTGGAGAAGAAGTTCGCCGCGGCCGACGTTTCGGAAGACGCTTCCGGGGAGGAGACCTGATGCCGGCCCGCGACAAGGCCGACGCGGCTCCCTCGGGCGGCACCAAGCTCCGCTCTCCCGAGGACGCCCGGCGCCGCGCGGACCGTTTATTGGGCAAGCGCGACGACCACGTCAGGAAATCGCAGCGTCTGGCCAGCCGGTTCGCCGAGTTGAACGAGTATCTGGCGGTTGCCGAGAAGGTCACCGTTGCGCTGGAGCAACTCAACGAGCAACTCTTCCAGCAACTCCTGGGCGTGGTGCAAGAGAAGCTGACTATCGCCCTGCAGGAGATCCTCGACCAGCCGATCAGCCTGCGTGCCGACGCCGAGTTCAAACGCGGGGCGGCAACGGTGGAGTTCTGGATCGACCGCGCCGGCAACCGCGAGGACGTGCTCCGCGGACAGGGCGGCTCGGTGACCAACATCCTCAGCGTCGGCCTGCGGATGTTCGCGCTGACGACGCTCGACGAGAAGAGCCATCGCCGGTTTCTCGTCCTCGACGAGCAGGACTGCTGGCTGCGGCCCGACTTGGTGCCCCGACTGGTCAAGATCGTCCACGACGCTGGTCAGGCCCTGGGCTTCCAGATCCTCATGATCAGCCACCACGAGGTGGCGTTGTTCGAACGCTACGCCGACCGCATTTTCCAACTCAGCCCCCACGGCGACGGCACGGTGGAAGTGCGGCAGGTTTTCGAGGCGGCGGCGAACCAGGATCCGGCTTGAGAGGCGGTCAAGAAATGCTACTGGGGACTCTCCGGCAGGCGTGTCGAACAGACCTGTTCTTTGGCAATTTGGCTTGCTTCGCTCCATGTGGGGTCATGGGCTGCGGTAGCCGGGCATTTTACTGCTGGGCCTGCGGCGGGAAAGACTTGGAGGGCCGGGCCATCAACGATCATGGGCAAGACGCCGAATCCATGAGGATGGACGGAGACGTTCAGCATGGCCCATGACCAACGCAGCGGCAAAATCGCCTTCGTGGCCCATTGTCTGCTGAACCAGAACGCCAAGGTGGAAGGCACGGCAAGCTGGCCTGCGATGGTAGCCCCTGTGATCGACCTTCTGAGTCAAGCCGATGTCGGCGTCGTGCAGTTGCCCTGCCCCGAAGTGGAGCATTTGGGTGTGGGCAGGCCCACGGGCGAAGACACCAAGGAACAGTACGACACACCTGAGTATCGGGCCTGCTGCCGGCAACTTGCCCAGCATGTCGTTGGGCAGGCGCAGCAGTACGTCAATGCAGGCTGTCAAGTCATCTGCATCCTTGGCGTGGAAGGAAGCCCCAGTTGCAGTGTCACGACCGTGCCGACCAGAAATGGGCCAGCGGACGGAAGCGGCATTTTCTTCGAGATTCTCCTGGCTGAGTTTCGCAAGGCCGATCTTCAAGTTCCCGTCGTCGGAATTCCCGAAGCCGCCGACATGACCCAAACCCTGGACCAGGTCCGCAGGACGCTGCCGACACCACACCCAATGAATACGGATCAGACTTCACGTACAAGCGATCAGGATTGACCGACCGTGAATGGCACCAACCGGCTAAACAGCTAGGGACTCGAACCGTCGAACGGTGGTTCGACGATCCGGGCCTCATCTCCGACTTTCGCCCGGAGGATGGCATTTTCCGCCACGACGTCCTGGCCACGGGCAGAAACGACACGAAACGCGCCGATCAAGACGCCCTTGCGATACAGTTCCACCGCCTGGCCTTTGAACGCATCGACCGGATCGATGAAGTGGATTTCGCAGAGCCCTAGTCGTTTGTCGCCGACGGCCGTCACGCGGCCGAAAACGGGCTTCCGTTCAAGTTCGATCCCAAACCTAACCTGGAGGTGCTTCCGATCCGCGACGCTCAGCCGTTTCAGGGCGATGGGAATGATTTTTCCGTCCCGTTTCTTCAGCCGCACTTGGCCATCTTCGAAGTCCACAAACTCCGCCTCGACGGTGTACTTGCCCGACGAGTCCGTCCAAGTTCGCATCCCGGCGACAGCCGGAGCAGGCGGGCGAGAAACCGGTCCAGCTTCCTCACAGCTCGGAGTGATCGGCATCGCCACCTGATCTTGGCACCGATCGTCAGGTTTAGATGGTTCTTTGGAGCTTGGCGGCGTCGGTATGTCGACAGAAATCGGCCCGTCTTCCACGGCGTGCGGCGTTGACTCTGAATTCGGCGCGGCCGGCGGTTCGGTGGCGACGATTGGCGACGTAGCCGGCACAGGCTCGTGATAATCCTGCGGGGCCTGTTCGGGCTGGGGCGAATTCGCAAAGAAAACCAGCAAACACGGCAGACAACATACGCCCATCAAAAGCAACAGACATCCTGCCAAACGATGCCCAGTCTTTTTCGTTGACGGCGCTTCGGCGACGATGGTTGCGTCAACGACTGGTGGCATCGCGTCTTCGATCTGGCCGTTGTGCATGTTGCACAGCAAGAGTCGGGGGCGAATTTCCGGGCGCAATTCCGACAGCACCTGTTTCGCGCGGTGCACGTGAATCCTGTCGCGGGCACGACTGCACAGAAGGATCAGACCGGAGGGGCGGCGCGCGAGCGATCCGTACAGAAGTGCCTGGGAAATGCCTTCACGCCATTTCCTCGCAAAA
>JAAYEH010000255.1 GCA_012728855.1 Rhodopirellula sp.
ACGTCGTCATCGAAACGACATCCCGCAAGACGCGGCGCAAAGACACCGTCGATAAGCCGGACCTCTACGCGAAACTCGGGGTGAAGGAGTATTTTCTCTTCGATCCGGACCAGGAGTATCTCGATCCACCCCTGCAAGGCTATCGCCGGGTAAGCGATGTTTTTGTTGCCATCGTAGCGGATTCGGACGGGCGGCTGGCAAGCCACGAACTGAATTTGAGCCTTGGCGTGGAAGACGCCCGGGTCCGATTCTGTCGCCTGGATACGGGCGAGCGACTACTCACCCCGGCGGAGCGAGCCGTTGCGGAGGCGGAGCGCGCCGTTGCCGAAGCGGAGCGAGCTGCTGCCGAGGCCAAACGAGCCGTTGCCGAGGCCAAACGAGCCGCTGCCGAGGCGGAGCGAGCTACTGCCGAGGCGGAACGGGCCGACCGCGAGGCTCAGACCCGTTTGGCTCTCGAAGCGGAAGTCGCCCGCCTCCGCGCGGAACTGGAGCGACGATCTTCCGACGCCGACTAACGATTCTATCCGTTCGGTTTAGAGCAGATCCCGCAGGCTCCGTAACCCGACCGGTTCCCGGCTGGTGAACGCTTCGCCGTAGCGGGCCCCGATGGCCCAGCCCCAAACGGAGGCTTGATCGCGAAGCCGGTCGATGAGCGTCGGCGGTTCCTGCGAACGGCCCTCGATGAACTGGCTTCGGTAGCAGGCAATGGCCGCCTGCTTGCGATCCCAATGGTCGCTGATATCGAGAATGAACGACGGCTGCGGGATGATTCGCAGGTGGACGCAATAGTAGTAGTAGATCCGCTGCGGATAGTGCGGTTGGCCCGGCAGGTCGGTCTTGCTGAGTTTGGACCAAAACCGGGCTGCCTCGACGAGTTCCGTCGCGGCGACGTGATCCGGATGGGCGTCGACCCAGTACGGCGCGAAGATCCAACGCGGGCGGGTGCGACGCAACACTCCTGCCAATTTCGCACGCGCTTCCAGCGTGGGCTCGAGCGTGCGGTTCGGCAGCCCCAGGTTCTCCCGCCAGGAGAGGCCGATCACCTTAGTCGCTTCCGCCGTTTCCAAGGCCCGCCGCTCGGGCGTGCCAAAGGGCGTCGGCTCCCCATTGGTGAGATCGAGCACGCCGACGGACAGGCCTTCGTCGAGAAACTTCATCATGGCTCCGGCAATACCCAATTCGGCATCATCCGGATGAGGGGCGACGACTAGCACATCAAGCATAAGAGCTTCCGCTTCGGGTGGGATAGTAGTAGACGCCGTTTGCCCGCGCCGGTGCGGCGTCAAAGGCAATTCTAGCAACCACCTCCAGAACAATCGATCTGGGACGGATCGACGATTTTTGCTACTCTTTCGGGCTATTGCCCAAGACTGTCGATATTCAGGGCATGTTTTTCCGGATCCCCCTCTAGGTTCGATGGAGACTGATCTCATGCGGATGCATTGTTCTGCCGGCATCGTGTGGGTGACTATTCTCGCTCTGGGCAGCTCGGTTTTCATCGGCTGTGGGGCAAGCGCTGAGCGATCTCGGGATAATATAGCGTCGTCCGATTCAGCTTCGGCGGAAATGGACATCTCGGAGGGAGACGATGGCGCAGCGGCCGAGGGAGAGAATGAAGAAGAGGGGGAGCCATCGGCGGCCGGCGTCGCCGAAGCAGTGGATCCGGTGATTCGGTTTCGCCCCTCGGAGATCGCCGAGACGTCTGCTCCCGAACCATCTGGTTCAGGTGCCATTGAAGAGCATAAAGACACCCATCAATTTAGTGATCCAGCACCGCAGCGGACAGACGAGGTACCGGCGGCCCTAAAAGACACTGCGGACGCCCAGGTCGCAATGCCTGACCCGCCGGTGAAATCGCGTTCGATGCGCAGGATGATGGCACCGCCACCCGCGCCTACGGCTGCGATAACCGCTTCGGACTCGGGCGAGCCTTCGCGGGAAACGGCCGCACGAGACAGCGTTGCTCCCATGGTAGCGCCTCCGCCCGAGGCGGCGGCCGAAATGGCGGCCGAGAGTGAAACTGTCGAGACGGTTGATCCGGCGGCGTCCTTGCCTGAAACAACGGCGGATCGCGCCAAAGCGACGGCGTCTGCCCCGGCTAGCGAAGACTGCACGATGGTTCGCGTCTTCTACGGCACCGACCGCTTAGCGATCGACGCTGGTGCGGCGACGCGTCCGGCCACGATGGGCGTTATCCTGGCGGCCGGCCTCGCGATGGCGATGACTCTGGTGGCCTGTCTTCTGGCACTGCGACTCTCGCGACGCCGCCTGGCCTTTGTTCTCTTCGCGACAGGCGCCTTCGTCTCCGTAGCCCTGGTCGCGAAGCCAAACGTACTTCCGCTTCCGTCCGGCGGTGCGCCCGGTAGTCCGTTACGGACCTACGGCAACGCGAGGGGAACAATGGAGATGGGCGTTTGCGAGGTCAGTATCCCCAAGCGGCATGAGGTAGGGCAGGTCGAGCGACCGTCGATTCTCCGACTTGAATTCGACGAGGATCCGACGAAACACGTCGTCCTTCGGGAAGTCGTCCCAGAGACGGAGGAGTCGTTTTATGCCAGGCTCGCCAACCGTCTGGAAGAGTCGCCGCGACGGGAAGCGTTTGTCTTCGTACACGGGTTTAACGTGACGTTCGAGGCGGCAGCCCGGCGAACCGCTCAACTCGCCTATGATCTCCAATTCGAGGGAGCGCCGATCTTCTTCAGTTGGCCTTCCCAGGGCGGATTATTGCAGTACACGATCGATGAGACGAACGTGATCTGGGCGGTGCCGCACTTGAAGGAATTCTTGCTGGGAATTGTCCGGCAGTCCGGCGCCCAGTCGATCCATCTCATCGCCCATAGCATGGGCAACCGCGCGCTGACCGCCGCGCTGCAAACGATCGCCTATGAACTGAACGACGACGCGCCGCTGTTCCATCAGGTCATCCTCACCGCGCCTGACATCGACGCCGACGTTTTTCGCCGCGACATCGCCCCGTCGATCGTCAAGACCGCCGGGCGAGTAACGCTCTACGCCTCCTCGAACGACGAAGCCCTGGTTCTCTCCAAGCAAATCCACGGCTACCCCAGGGCAGGCGACTCCGGCGACGGGCTGCTGGTGGTGCAAGGCGTCGACACGATCGACGTCTCCACCATCGACACGTCGCTGATCGGTCATTCCTACTACGGCGACAACTCGACCGTGCTGGACGATCTCCTCGACTTGCTCCACGAGTCGAAACCGCCCGACCAAAGACCTTGCCTGCACCCGGTGCAGCTTGGTCGAATGATGTATTGGGTGTTTCTGGCGGAGAAGGCCCGGCTGGAGTCGGCCGTGAGGCAGCCCGCGGCCACCCGGTAGTCGTTTCCGGTCGTAGGAGGATTCCGCGGGTTTTGTCGACTGCGGGCCGTTGCGGTTAGACGAGTTCGGTTGCGGCCGCGGGTCGCGTGAGGTTTAGCGCTGGCAACGTCTGTTGCGTTCGGCGGCCTCGTCAATTTGCCTTTCGCCCGGCCCCAACGGCTTCACCCCGTTGCCCCGGCCCGCCCCGATGGTTTAGAATCAGACGCATCTGAGCCACGAGACCGTCGAACCCTATCTTGGAAGGAATCCTTTCTTGGCTGAGGCGAAGAAGATCCAAATCATCGGCATTGGTGAAGACGGCATGGGCGGGCTCACGGACAGCGCTCGCCGTTTGATCGAAGATGCCGACCTGATCCTGGGCGAAGGCCACTGCCTGGCGCTGGTGCCCGACACGGGTGCTGCCCGATTCGTCGTTGGAACGAATCTCGACGAGGCACTAACGCGAATCGAGGATTCGCCGGCTGGAAACACGGTTGTTTTGGCGAGCGGCGACCCCCTCTTCTACGGAGTGGCGCGATACCTGAGCGACAAACTCGGCAAAAACCGTTTCGAAGTCATCCCGCACGTCAGCAGTATGCAATTGGCGTTCGCACGGGTGAAGGAAAGCTGGGAGGAGGCCTTTCTGACGAATCTCGCCAGCCACGGCGTGGAAAGCGTGCTGGAAGCGATCCGCACGGCGGAGAAAGTGGGCTTGTTCACCAGCGATTCCTATCCGCCCCCGGTGGTTGCGAGGATCCTGCTCGACAACGGCCTCGATTATTTCACAGCCTATGTCTGCGAGAACCTCGGGTCGCCCGACGAACGCGTCACACACGACGAACTGGCGGAAATTGCCGAGCAGCAGTTCGCTTCGCTGAACGTGATGATTCTGGTCCGCAAACCGCACATGCCCGATCGGCCCAGCGAATCGGTGGGCCGGCGCCTGTTCGGAAATCCGGATGAGGTGTTTCTCCAGTCAAAACCGAAGCGAGGGCTGCTGACGCCTGCCGAAATCCGCACCATGGCCCTGGCGGAAATGGACCTTGGCCCGGCCAGCGTGGTGTGGGACGTCGGCGCCGGCAGCGGGTCGGTGGCCGTCGAAGCCGCGCAGATTTGCACCAGCGGCACGATTTACGCCATTGAGATGGACCCGGAAGATCACCAGTTGATCGTCGAAAACGCCAAGCGGTTCAAGGTGATGAACCTGGTGCCGATCCTCGGCCGCGCTCCCGAGGCCTGGCGCGATCTGCCCGATCCCGACGCCGTCTTCATCGGCGGCAGCGGCCGAGGCATCTGGCGGCTGGTTGACGCGGCCTTTCGGCGGCTGCCGTCGGGCGGACGACTGGTGGCCACCATGGGCAGCATCGACAATCTGGCCGAAGTCCATCGAGTGTTGCGCGGCCACGGCCCGGATGTGAAGGTCTGGATGATCAACGTCGCCCGCGGCAATTACCAACTCGAGCGCGTCCGGTTCGAATCGCTAAACCCGATCTTCCTGGTGTCGGTCGCCAAACCGAGTTAGTCGCGCATGACTGAGGAAACACTCGACGTCGTCGCCGTCGGAGCGCATCCCGACGACGTGGAAATCGGCTGCGGCGGAACGCTGGCAAGGCTCGTCCAGCAGGGGTATCGAGTGGGCATTGTCGACCTGACCGACGGTGAGCCGACCCCAGCCTCTTCCGGGCCCGAGGTGCGGCTGGCGGAAGCGCAAGAAGCGGCGAGAACATTGGGCGTACACAAGCGGGTCACGCTCCATCTCCCCAACCGGCGGCTCTTCGACGATTTCGAGGCGCGAGTAGCCTTGGCCAAAGAACTGCGGAGGTATCGGCCACGACTGGTCTTGGGCCTCGGCGACCGTACGCCGATGGCCTCCCCGGATCATTACCAGGCCATGCTCATTACGGAAGCGGCGTTCTTCTACGCCAAGCTCACCAAGTGGGACGAACATTTCGAGAATCTGCCCGTACACATCATTCCCGCGTCCATGCATTATTTCCTCGCTCTCCGCTCGCTTTCGCCGGTGCAATTGGGCGGCGTTGTCGTCGATATCGGCGCGACCCTGGAAACGAAAATCCAGGCGGTCGCCTGCTACCGCAGCCAGTTTCCGCCGGAGAAGCATCACGTGCTTCAGCGGATTCGGGCGTTCAACGAGCAGCAGGGGATGGCGGCGGGATTCTCCGCGGGCGAGGTGGTGGCCAGTCCGGCGGCCCTCGGCACGCGCGATCTGATGGGATTGCTGTTCGGTCCCGCGGAACCGTGAAACCAGAGGTAGTTCGTCGCCTGGCTGGGCGGCATCCTCGTCTTGCTTTCCTTCCCCCCTCCAAGAGGACGGACGCCTGCTACGCGTTGGTTTCGCGCCACTAACCGCGACATCTCACGGAGATTCAAGGCAAGCAAAGCAAGGGCCGTCAATCCGAGGTGAGGAACCGAAGTTGGTCAAATGAACCCTTGTAGGACTTCGGCGGGGGCGGGGCCATAGGAGAAAGGTTCCATCGTGCAGGTCGCCCGTCCCTGGCTGAGGCCGCGCATGGCGTTGGAGTAGCCGAAAAGCGTTGCCAGCGGAGCATGGGCCTCCACAACCGTGTTGCGCCCACGGGCCTGGGTCCGCGTGATCATGGCGCGGCGCTGCTGCAGGTCGCTGACGAAGTCGCCGAGGTGCTCTTCCGGCGTGGTGATTTCCAGCCGCATGACCGGTTCCAAAAGCACAATCCCCGCGTCGTGCAGGCCGCGGTTGAAGGCATCGGCCGCCGCCAGGCGGAAGGCCATTTCGTTGGATTCGGTCTCGTGGACTCGGCCGCCCAAGATGGTGATCTTCACATGCATCAAAGGGAAGCCAAGCGAGCCGCCCCCTTCGCCCTGTTGGCCGAGCACCTCCGTGGCGGCGGCCAGGTAAGGTAGCGGCAGGTCGGTCGCTTCAGATACGACGAAGACCGATTTCGGACCTCCTTCGAACGGTTCCATGCGGACGGCCAACTCGGCAAAGAGAGACTGGCCGGCGATGTTCCGATGGCAACGGCCGACAACCTCGACCGATTTCTCGATCGTCTCGCGGTAGCTGACGCGGGGCTTGTGGACCCGAACATTGAGCCGGTAATCGCGAAGCAAGCGGTGCTTAATCACTTCCAGATGCAATTCGCCCATTCCGCTGATCAGAGTCTGGCCGGTCTCTTCGTTCTCCAACGCCCGAAAGGTGGGATCCTGGCGTTTCATCAATTCCAGCACGTCGCCCAGTTTCTTACGGTCAGCGGAACTCTCCGGCTCGATAGCCATGGCGATCACCGTTTCCGGGAAGGTGATCGACTCCAGCACGATCGGATGCTGCGAGTGGCAAAGGGTATCGCCGGTGGTCGAATGACGGAGGCCGATAATGCCGATGATGTCGCCGGCCTCAACCTCCTTGACCTGCTCGCGATGGTCGGCCTGAATTCGCCAGAGTTGCGGGACGTTTTCTTTCTTGTCCTTGCCGGGGTTGTAGACGCGGCTGCCGGCCTTTAACCGCCCCGAGTAAACGCGCACGTAGTCAAGATCGCCGTGACGATCGGCCTGGATCTTGAACAACAGTCCGCAAAAGGGCTCATCGGGATCCGCCTTGCGGGCGACTGTGGCGTCCTTGCGGCTGGGATCGATGCCCTCGACAGGCGGAACGTCGAGCGGGCTGGGTAGATAGTCGACTACTCCGTCGAGCACGGGCTGAATGCCGATTCCGTCCAGCGCGGATCCGCAGAGCACGGGAACCACCATGTCGTGAACGGCTGCATTGCGAACCACGCTGCGGATCAGCTCCGGTGCAATCGCCTCTTCGGCCAGCAACTGTTCCGTCAACTCGTCGCTGTAGATGGAAAGTTGGTCGAGCATGTGGCTGCGCCACATGTCGGCCTCTTCGCGATGCGACTCGGGAATGTCCTCGACAAGGATCTCCGATCCCTGGCTCTCCGCCGTAAACCTGCGCAGCTTCATTTCGATCAGGTCGACGACGCCGCGGAATGCATCCTGCAGGTGCGGCGGCCCACTGCCGACCGGCAACATCAACACGACCGGCTTGCACTCCAGCCGCTTTTCGATCTCCTCGACGGTCCCGAAGAAATCGGCCCCTTCCCGGTCCATCTTATTGACGAACGCCATGCGCGGCACATGATACTTGTCGGCTTGCCGCCACACCGTCTCGCTCTGCGCCTCGACCCCCTCACGGGCGCTGAATACGACGACCGCCCCGTCCAAAACCCGCAGACTCCGTTCCACCTCGGCCGTGAAGTCGACGTGACCGGGAGTGTCGATGAGATTGATCTGATGGTCCTTCCAGAAGAAGGTCACGCAGGCCGAGTTGATCGTGATACCGCGCTCCTGCTCTTCCTGATCGTAGTCCGTGGTCGCAGTTCCCGAGTCGACCTGGCCGACGCGGTGAGTGAAATGACTGTAGAAGAGCATCCGCTCGGTGACCGTGGTCTTGCCTGCGTCGATATGGGCGATGATGCCGATGTTGCGGATGGTTTTCAGGTCGCAGGACATAGTTCTTAGTTCTTAGGTCTTAGTTCTTAGCGGTTCGATCTTTGATCCTCTTTGCTGAGATCTAAGATCTAAGAACTAAGAACTCTCTGAGCGCAAAACAACACCGCGTCGGCAAAGGATGACGGCGCGGTGTGTGAACTTCTCAAACTACCAGGCAAAATGAGCAAACGCCTTATTGGCGTCGGCCATACGGTGAACATTCTCCCGTCGGGTCATTGCCGTGCCTTCCCGATTATAAGCCGCCAGGAGTTCCGTGGCCAGCTTCTCGGCGGTTGGCCGGCCTTTCTTCTCGCGGACGGCCAAGAGAAGCCAGCGGATGGCCAGCGATTGCTGGCGGGTGCGGCTCACCTGCATCGGTACCTGATAGGAGGCACCGCCCACGCGGCGGGAGCGGACTTCAATATTCGGTTTGATGTTCTCGACAGCCTGGGTAAAAACCTCGATCGGCTCTCTGTCCGGGATCTTCTTGCGAATTTGCTCCAGCGCGCCGTAGAAGATCCGTTGTGTGGTGCTCTTCTTGCCGTCCCACATCATGACATTGATGAACTTGCTGGCGAGGAGCGATCCGTAGAGAGGATCCCCGATCAATTGCTCGCGGCTGGCGGTGATACGACCCATGGTGTGTCTGCTGTTATAAATGGTTTCCGGCGTATGGCTTACGCGACGGGGTAACGGGAAGATTGATCAGTTTTTTACTTCTTCTTGGCGCCGTAGCGGCTCCTCGCCTGCTTGCGGTTTTCCACGCCCAAGCTATCCAGAGCGCCGCGGACGACTTGGTAGCGAACACCCGGCAGGTCGCGGACCCGCCCGCCACGCACCAAAACGATGGAGTGCTCCTGCAGGCTGTGACCTTCGCCGGGGATATAGACGGTTACCTCTTTGCCGTTAGACAATCGTACGCGGGTGATCTTACGAAGCGCCGAGTTCGGTTTCTTGGGGGTCATCGTCTTGACCTGCAAGCAAACCCCCCGTTTCTGTGGGCAGGCGTCCAGCACCGGCGCTTTACTGTAGCGGCGTTGCGGCTTGCGGTTCTTTCGGATCAACTGGTTTACGGTCGGCATGGGTTATATCTCGATATCTCTCAGTACGGACTGCATCATCCCGGCAGTCAGGAATCCTATAAGGTATCGAAACTGCCGGGCGTGTCAAGGCTTGCCACCGCTACCGCTGGTCGCCGGAGTCGGGTTCTTCCGAGGGGCGAAACAGTTTGTCCAATTCCGCGCTCATGGCCAAGTCCTGATCGAATCGTTCGTCTTCCGAGTCGGGCGTAGCCGCAGTGGCCATCTGCTCCGGCTTGGGCGACTGCTGCTCGCCCAAATCCAACAGCGGGAAGCTCGGACGCGAGACAACCTCTTTGCGAGCCGCCAGTTCGCTCAGCGCGAGCGGCTGGAGCCGCACTTCGGAATCCCGGTAGGTTCGGAACCCGGTTCCGGCGGGAATCAGGTGTCCGAGGATGACGTTCTCCTTCAGACCGACCAGGTTGTCGATCTTTCCGGCCAGGGCGGCTTCGGTAAGAACCTTGGTGGTTTCCTGGAAGCTGGCGGCGGAGATAAAACTCGAACTCTGCACGGCCGCCTTGGTGATGCCCAGTAGTTGGGTGCTGGCTGTGGCCGGCGTCGGGCGGGCGGACTTCGCGGGCCGGCCGCCGCCGGCCTCGAACTGCGCATTCTGCTGGTCGAAGATCTCCCTGGGGACGATGTCGCCTTCCTGGAACTTCGTATCGCCCGGATCCGTGATTTTCACGCAGCCGGACAATTGGCGATTGACGGCTCGGAATTCGAAGCGGTCGATGACGCTCCCCTCCAACAGCCCGCTGTCACCACCCGACTCTACGCGCACCTTGCGGAGCATTTGGGAGACGATAATCTCGATGTGCTTATCGTTGATCTCGACGCGCTGACTGCGGTAAACGTTCTGGATCTCGCGGGTAAGATACTGCTGAACGGCTTCCTCGCCGGAGATCCGCAAAATGTCGTGGGGAACCAGCGGCCCGTCCACCAGCGCCTCGCCGGCCCGGACAAAGTCGCTCGCATGAACTCGAAGGTGTTTTCCGTGGGCGACGAGATGTTCGCGTTCGATGCCGGATTCGCTGCGGACGATAATCGTGCGCTTGCCGCGACGCTTTTCGCCGAGCAGCTCGACGCTGCCATCAATCTCGGCAATCACCGCCGGTTCCTTCGGCTTACGGGCCTCGAAGATTTCCGTCACGCGAGGCAGACCGCCGGTGATGTCCTGCGTACCGGCGACTTCACGGGGGGTCTTCGCGATCAAGGTACCGGCGGAGATCTGCGAACCTTCCTCGACCTCGATGTGGGCCTTCTCCGGGAGGTAGTAGAAATCGAGGATCTTTCCGGCCGTGTCTTCCAAGACGATCTGCGGGTGCAGATCCCCCTTATGTTCCATGATGAAGCGGCGAGCTGTCCCGCTGGCATCCTTCTCCAGACGTATCGTCTCGCCTTCGATGATGTCTTCGAAGCGAACCTTTCCGCCAACTTCACCGAGGATGGGGATGCTGTGCGGATCCCACTGGCACAACGGCGTCCCAGGCTGCACTTCCTGATTTTCGTCGACCAGCAGATGGGCGCCAGCGGGGATGTCGTGCTTCTCCAGCTCGCGACCTTTGGGATCCAGTAAGAGCATCTCGCCGTTGCGGGTGAGCACGACTTGCTCGCCGGCGTCGTTGCGGACTACCTTCAGCCGCGTGAACTTCACCTTGCCCGCCTTCTTGGCGCGGATCTCGCTCTCCTCGACGGCGCGGGCGGCAGTGCCGCCGATATGGAAGGTCCGCATTGTCAACTGGGTGCCCGGTTCGCCGATGCTCTGGGCGGCAATGATTCCGACCGCCATACCCTGTTCGACGAGCGAACTGGTCGAAAGGTCCATCCCGTAGCACAACGCGCAAATCCCCAAACCGGCGTCGCAGGTCAGCGCGCTGCGAACCTGAATCTTCTCCAGGCCAAGTTCCTCGATCCTGCGGGCGATCTCGGCGGTGATCAGTTCGTTCTCGCGGACGATCACTTCGTCGGTGATGGGATTGACGATGTTGGCACGACTGACGCGGCCGCGAATCGACTCAGCGAGGCTGACCTCGACCTTTTCCCCGCGGTAAATCACCCCCTTGGTGATCCCCTGCGTGGTGCCGCAATCGTGTTGGGTGACGACGACGTTCTGGGCGACGTCGGCCAACTTGCGGGTGAGGTAACCCGAGTCGGCGGTCTTCAGGGCCGTATCGGCCAGACCCTTGCGGGCACCGTGCGTGGAACTGAAATACTCCAGCACACTGAGTCCCTCACGGAAATTGGCCTTAATCGGCGTCTCGATGATCTTGCCTGACGGCTTGGCCATCAAACCTCGCATGCCGGAGAGTTGGCGAATTTGCTCCACGCCGCCGCGGGCACCGGAGTGTGCCATCAAAAAGATCGGGTTGACGTAGCCCGCCCAGCGGCGGTCGTTCTCCAACTCGAACATCATTTCCGTGGTGATCTGTTCGCGGGCGTGGGTCCAGGCGTCGAGCACCTGGTTGTACCGCTCTCCCTCGGTAATGATGCCGCGCTGGTACAGTTTCATGATGCGGAGCACAGACTTTTCCGCGTTGGCGATGATTTTTCCCTTATTGGGCGGGGTGATCAGGTCGTCGGTGGCGAAGGAGAGACCGCTGAGAGTCGCTTCTCGGAACCCCAGTTTGTTCATTTCGTCCAACAGATCGATGGTCGAACGACGTCCCAGCAACTCGTAGCAGTCGGAGATCACCGAGGCCAGTGCGGAGGAACGCATCGGTTCGTTGTAGAAGGGCATGCCCTTGGGGAGCATGTCGTTGAACAGCACGCGGCCGACCGTCGTGTCCAACAGCGAACCGGGGGCGATTTCGGGGTGCCCTTTGACGCCGCGTCCCTCGGGCAGCCGGACCTTGATCATCGCATGCGTGTCCACTTTGCGCAGCGAGTAGGCCAACTGGACCTCGTTCAACGAGGCGAAGGCCATTCCTTCGCCCTTCTGGCCGCTCAGCGCCATACTGATGTAGTAGCACCCCATCACGACGTCCTGCGACGGGCTGATGATCGGGGCGCCGTTGGCGGGGCTGAAGATGTTGTTCGTGGCCATCAACAGGGTATGGGCCTCCACCTGAGCTTCGATCGACAAGGGCAGATGAACTGCCATCTGGTCGCCGTCGAAGTCCGCGTTGAAACCCTTGCAGACCAGCGGATGGAGCTTGATGGCATTGCCTTCCACCAGAACGGGCTCGAACGCCTGGATCCCCATGCGGTGGAGGGTCGGGGCGCGGTTGAGCATCACCGGGTGATTGCGGATCACTTCCTCGAGGATGTCCCAGACCTCTTCGTCCTTTCGCTCCAGCATCTTCTTGGCGCTTTTGATCGTATCGGCATGCCCCAACTCTTTCAGCCGACGGATGATGAACGGCTGGTACAATTCCAGTGCGATCTTCTTGGGCAGACCGCACTGGTGCAGCCGCAGACTGGGGCCGACGACGATCACGCTCCGCGCCGAGTAGTCGACGCGTTTGCCCAGCAGGTTTTCGCGGAAGCGACCCTGCTTTCCCTTGATCATGTCGGTGAGCGATTTCAGCGGACGGTTGCTCGATCCGAGCACGGGGCGCTTGCAGCGGTTGTTGTCGAATAGCGCGTCGACCGACTGCTGCAGCATCCGCTTCTCGTTCTTGATGATCACTTCCGGCGCGTTCAAGTCGACCAGCTTTTTCAGCCGATTGTTGCGGTTGATGATCCGCCGGTAAAGATCGTTCAAATCGCTGGTGGCGAAATTACCGGAATCCAGAAGCACCAACGGCCGGAGGTCCGGCGGAATGACGGGGATGACGTCCAGCACCATCCACTCCGGCCGGTTGTCGCTGTCGCGGATCGCTTCGACCAGCTTGAGCCGGTTGATCAAATCCTTCTTCTTCTGCTTCGAATTGGTCTCCGCCAAGTCCTTCCGCAATTGCAGCGAGAGCTGCACCAAATCGAGCGCCCCCAGAAGATTACGGACGGCATCGGCGCCCATGTCGGCTTTGAAGGCCCCTTCGCCGTATTCCTGGCGAGCTCTGCGGTACTCTTCCTCGGTAAGCAATTGCTGGGGCTTCAGAGGCGTGTCGCCCGGATCGGTGACGACGTAGTCCTGGAAATAAATCACCTTCTCCAGGCTGGTGGTCTTCATGCTCAACAGCGCGCCGAGCCGGCTTGGCATGGCCTTGAAAAACCAGATATGGACCACGGGCGCGGCGAGTTCGATGTGGCCCATCCGCTTGCGGCGGACACGGCTGTGAGTGATCTTCACCCCGCAACGGTCGCAGATCATCCCTTTGTACTTCATGCCGCGATACTTGCCGCAGGCGCATTCCCAGTCTTTCTCCGGGCCGAATATCCGTTCGCAGAACAGGCCGTCCTTCTCCGGACGGTAGGTGCGGTAATTGATCGTCTCCGGCTTCTTCACTTCGCCGAACGACCAACTGCGAATGTCGTGTGGCCGGGCGAGGCTGATTTTCACCGCCGAGTAATCGTTGATCCGATCGTAAGAGCTTTCACCGATACTCACTTTGGGTACTCCTTATCAGGAGAATCGCTCGATCGCGCTTGGGGTTGTTCGAAGGCAGGGGTGGGCAAAGACCGAAAGACCAGTGCCCGGCGACGGTCTCGTATCAGACGCGTCCTTTTTCGAGTTGCATGTTGAGGGCCAGGCCCCGGATTTCGTTGGTCAAGACGTCGAAGCTGGCCGGAGTGCCGGCTTCGAGGGTGTTCTCCCCCTTGACCATCGATTCGTAGATCTTCGTCCGCCCTTCCACGTCGTCGCTCTTCACCGTGAGCAATTCCTGCAGGATGAACGCGGCGCCATAGGCCTCCAGCGCCCAAACCTCCATTTCGCCGAACCGCTGGCCTCCGAAACGGGCCTTGCCACCCAGGGGCTGCTGGGTGATCAGCGAATAGGGGCCGGTGGAGCGGGCATGAACCTTGTCGTCCACCAAGTGGTGGAGCTTGAGCATGTAGATGAAGCCGACGGTCACCTCCTGCTCGAATTTCTCTCCCGTCCGCCCGTCGTACAAGGCCGTCTTGCCATGACCGGGCAAACCGGCGTCCTTTAGCGCGGCCTGAATATCTTCTTCCCCCGCGCCGTTGAACACCGGCGTGACCGCCTGGAAGCCCAGCTTGGCGCCGGCCCAGCCCAGGTGAGTTTCCAGAATCTGGCCGACGTTCATGCGGCTGGGGACGCCCAGAGGGTTCAGCAGGATTTGGACAGGCGTGCCGTCGGCCATGAATGGCATGTCTTCCTTCGGCAGGATTTTGGCGATGACGCCCTTGTTTCCGTGCCTGCCCGCCATCTTGTCGCCGACCGAGATCACTCGTTTCGCGGCAATGTAGACTTTGACCATCTGGAGCACGCCGCTGCGGAGTTCGTCACCCCGCTTCATCGAGTTCAGCGTCCGGTCTCGCTGATCAACCGCCGCCTCGACCTGCGGCCAATGCTCTTTGTAGATGGCTTCGACCTCGGCCTTCCGCTGCGGGCTGCGAACATCGAGCGTTTCAAGGCGGAACCGCTGGGCCTGTTCGGCGACGTAACGGTGCTCTTGACCTTCGACCAATGGATTGCCGTCCTCGTCCGTCAGCTTCTTCTTGAGAACCTCCTCGATTTTCTCGACCAGCTCGCCGAAGACGGCGGCAATCGTGGCGTTGCCCTCGGCTTCGGCGTCCTTCAACGCCTTCTCGAAATCCTTGCGTTCCTCGTCGGAGAGGCTCATGCGCCGCGAGAACTTCTGGGTGTTGATGACGATGCCCTCGATTCCGGAGGGCACATCCAGCGAGTCGTTCTTCACGTCTTCGCCGGCTCGGCCGAAAATCGCATGCAACAGCTTCTCTTCCGGCGTCAGTTCGGTCTTCGATTTCGGCGATACCTTGCCGACGAGAACGTCGCCCGGCCGGACATAGGTGCCGACCCGCACGATGCCGCTCTCGTCGAGATTCCGCAGCGCTTTTTCGCTGACGTTGGGGATGTCGCGAGTGAACTCCTCGCGGCCGAGCTTCGTCTCGCGGATCTCGACGTCGAATTCCTCGATGTGCAACGACGTGTATGTGTCGTTCTCAACCAATTCCTGGCTGATGATGATGGCGTCCTCGAAGTTGAATCCGTCCCAGGCCATGAACGCCACCAGCACGTTTCGCCCCAGTGCCAGTTCGCCATGGCAGGTTCCGGCGCCGTCAGCGATCACGTCGCCTTTTTCCACCTTCTGCCCGGGCATCACGATCGGCTTTTGATTCTGGCAGGTTCGCTCGTTCAGCCCCACGAACTTGCGGAGATGGTAGGTATCTTTACCGACCTCAATGCGACGGGCATCGACGTACTCGATCGTGCCGGAGTGCCTGGCACGCACCAGCATACTCGAGTTTCGCGCGGCGTCCTGCTCCATTCCGGTCGCCACCAGGGGAGGCTCGGTGATCAACAGCGGTACGGCCTGCCGCTGCATATTGGAGCCCATCAACGCGCGATTTGCGTCGTCGTGCTCGAGGAAGGGGATTAATCCGGCGGAAACCCCGACCATCTGGCTGGCCGCCACGTCCATGTACTGGATTCTTTCGACGGGTACGGGCAGAAAATCGCCGTGGTGCCGGGCGATGATCGCATTGCCCGCCAGCGCATCGCCCACGAGCTTGCCGTTTTCGATCACCGCATCGGCCGGCGCGAGATAGGATTCGTGTTCCTGGTCGGCGCGGAGCCACTCGATCTTGTCGGTCAGCTTGCCGTTCTTGACCACCTGATACGGCGTGATCAGGAAGCCGTAGCTGTCCACGCCCGCATAGATCGCCAGACTGGAAATCAGACCGATGTTCGTTCCTTCCGGGGTTTCGATCGGGCAGATACGGCCGTAGTGCGAGATATGCACGTCGCGGACCTCGAACCCCGCCCGCTTGCGGTTCAATCCGCCCGGACCGAGTGCCGACAGACGTCTTTCGTGGGTGAGCATCGAGAGTGGGTTGGTCTGGTCGACCACCTGCGATAACTCGCCCCGGCCGAAGAAATACTCGATGGCCGCCGAGATACTCTTGGGGTTGACCAGGCTCCGCGGCGTCATGTCCTCGACGTCCTTCAGGCTCATCCGCTCCTGCACCGTGCGGCGGAGTTTCAGGAACCCCTTGCGAAGCTCATCGCATGCCAATTCCTCGATCGTCCGCAAACGGCGATTGCCGAGATGATCGATGTCGTCGACCTCGACCGACGGGTCGTCGCTGCGTAAGAGCAAAATGTACTTCATCGCGGCGATGAGATCGTCCGCTCGCAACGTCATCTCGTCTTCCGGGACGTTGAGCTTCAGCTTGCGGTTGATCCGGAATCGGCCGACCCGGCCCAGGCGATAGCGGTTGGTATCGTAGAACTTCTCGTGAAAGAGCGCTTTCGCCTTCTCCAGTTGTGGCGGGTTCCCGGGCCGCAGTCGCTGGTAGATCCGCAGCAGGGCCTCCTCGTGGCTACCGGTCGCATCATCCGCCAACGCGTTCAGCAGCAGCGGATTTCTCTGGTCGGGCATGACTTCGACTTCGCCAAGCCCCGAAGTCGCAATCAACTCCGCGGTGTTCTTGGTGATCTTCTGACCGCACTCGACGATCACCTCGCCGGCGCGGGGGCTGTCCGCCGGGTAGACGATGTCGCTTACCGCCAGCTTGCCTTCGATCTTCGCCGCGCTCTGCCCATCAACGATCTTTTCCACGGTGCTGGTATAGAAGGCCCGCAGGATCGCCGCGTTTTCACCGTACTTCGGGTCCATCGCCCGCAACAGCATCATCGCGGAAAACTTGCCGCTTTGATCGATCCTCACAGTGAGGCTTTCCTTGCGGGTGACATTCAGTTCGATCCAGCTACCCCGTTCAGGAATAATGCGGCAACTATGCAGGCGTCGCTCACCCCCCTCCATGTCGACGACGAAGTCCACCCCGGGACTGCGGTGCAACTGGCTGACCACCACGCGCTCCGCACCGTTGATGATGAATTCGCCCCCGCCCAGCATAATCGGCAGGTCGCCAAGGTAGACCTCTTCCTCAATCGGCTGCTCTTTGGTGAGCCGGAGCACCACCTTGAACGGCCTACCGTAGGTCAGCCGCAATTGGCGGCACTCGTCCGGCTCGTAGCGAGGCTTTCCCAATTCGTATCCGACATATTCCAGTCGTAGCGATTTGTCGTAGCTCTCTACCGGAAAGATCTCTCGCAGCACTCCTTCCAGGCCAGAGCCCTTCCTGTCCTGCGAGGGGGTTTCGTATTGTAGAAATGCTTCGTAGCTTCGCGTTTGGATTTCGGTCAGGTCGGGAGTTGCGTGCGGCGGTCGGTGGCTGCCAAAGTGCCGAATCTCGGTCGGTTGAAGGCGCCGTTGAGGCGTGGTTGCCATAGGAGGATCACCCTTTCGCTCGATTGAACGGGAGAACAGCGAACAGCGCAGGCAGCGAAACCGGCGCAGGTAGAAGCGCAGCACGACCAGTGGGGCGGTGCAAGCGCAACCACCCACGCGGCCGATACCCGTCAGATTTCCGGAGAATCTGCAAGGTCACGCGATGTCCAGCAGCGCGCAGGTTGTTCCGGCGCGCCGCATGCGGGAAAAGCGGATTGTCAACAGGCCAGCCACTACTTGATCGACACCGTCGCACCGGCCTCTTCGAGTTCCTTCTTGAGCTTTTCAGCGTCCTCTTTCGAGATGCCTTCCTTGACCTTCGAGGGGACACCCTCGACGAGATCCTTCGCCTCCTTCAACCCCAGGCTGGTCGCGGCGCGGACGACCTTGATCACCCCGATCTTCTTGTCGCCAAAGCCTTCGAGCACTACATCGAACTCGGTCTTCTCTTCCACGGGCGCCGCGGCTTCGCCGCCGCCCATCGGGGCCATCATGACCGCACCGCCCGCCGCGGCCTTGATGCCGTGGACGTCTTCGAGGTAATCGCTCAATTCCTTGGCTTGCTTCAAGGTCAACTCGGCGATCTTGTCGCCCATTTCTTTCGTCGCGCTGGAAAACTCGCGTTCTACTACGTCGGTCGCCATCGGCTCATTCGTCCTTTCTGAACTTCTCGTCGGAATCGGCGTTGCCACACGCCCCGCAAACGGCGTGCAACAAACACCACTTGTATCGATTGGTGACTACAACCTCTGCGTGTCTGCTTTCCTGCAAAGAGGAAAATGCGATGGTCTGCTCCACCGCTACTGGGCCGTCTCCTGCGGCGCGGCCTCGTTCGTTTCCACGGGGGCAGCTTCTCCACCCGGGTCGGCGGCTGCTTCTTCCTCCGCGCGGCTGGCGATTTGGCTGGCCAGAGCGCCGCCGGGGCCAAGCAGTTGCGCAGCCAGTCGCGAACCAGGGCCGAGGATCTGCCCTACGAGCAGACTGAGTTGTTCCTCGCGGCTAGGCCACTTGCTGACATCTTCCACCTGCGCGGCGCTAAGCCGCTCTCCACTCATCACACCGCCCCGCGCTTGGAAAGCCTCGAACTGCTTGTCTTTCGCCAAGCGGGTGACTTCTTTGGCCAAGGCGACGATATCCTCGCCGCCGAAGCAGATAGCGGCCGAGCCGGTCATCCCTTCAAACGCCGGTGCCAGCGACGTGCCGGCCACAGCGCGTGCGGCCAAGCTGTTCTTGACCACCATCACCTGGATGTTCTTTTCCCTCAACTCCTTGCGGAGCCGGCTGCTGGAATTGGCCTGCAATCCGACGAGGTTGACAACCAGCGCGTCTTCCACGCCGTGGAGACGGTCGCGGAGTTCGTTTGTAATCAGGTCTTTAACGTACTTGCTCATCGGATTCGACGCCGCGTTGGGCGGCGTGCTTCTTTGCTCAAGGATACCAAAGGTTGGCGTTGCGTGCCGGAAACCAAGGCGGATCAGGCGGCCACACGGATACCCGGGCTCATCGTCGCACTAATCGCGATGCCGCGCACGTATTGGCCGCGGACCGCCGCGGGTTTGATGTTCAGAATATGATTGATAAAGGTCTGGATGTTCTCCACCAGCTTCGGCGCATCGAAGCTGAGCCGGCCGACAAGGGCATGCACGTTGCCCCCGGAGTCGTTGCGGAACTCAACTTTGCCGGCCTTGTATTCGCGGATCACCTTGCCCACGTCAGGCGTTACGGTGCCGGCCCGGGGCGAGGGCATCAAACCGCGCGGACCGAGGATCTTGCCCAGCGGACCGACCGCGCCCATCATGTCCGGAGCGGCGATGCAGACGTCGAAATCGGTCCAGCCGCCCTTGATCCGCTCGGCGAGTTCCGGACCGCCGACTTCGTCAGCGCCGGCCTCTTTCGCTTCAGCGACCTTGTCGCCTTTGGCAAAGACGATGACTCGCAGCGTGCGCCCGATGCCGTTGGGCAACACGATCGATCCGCGGACAAGTTGGTCCGCCTGTTTCGCGTCGATGCCCAGACGGATCGCGACCTCCACCGATTGATCGAACTTGGTGGTGTTAAATGTCTTCAACAGCGACACGGCCTCTTCCAGGGCGAGCGGCGTGCGGCCTGGAGCTTTCGACTCCAGGGCTTTCAGTCGTTTCGATAACTTGGCCATTGGTTCTCTCAGTCCTCGACGTCCAGTCCCATGCTCCGGGCAGTTCCTTCGATCAACCGCCGCGCGTGTTCGGCGTCGCGGGCGTTCAGGTCGGCCATCTTCCGCTTCACGATGTCGTCGATCTGGGCTCGTGTCACCGTGCCGACCTTTTCTCGCGGGGGATTCCCCGCGCCCTTGGCGATGCCGGCCGCTTGCTTCAACAGATCGACGGCGGCCGGACTCTTTGTCTCCATCTCGAACGACCGGTCGTTGTACACCCTCACTACAACCGGGATTCGCAGCCCCATCGACTCTTTAGTTCGCTCGTTGAACTGCTGAACGAACTGACCCAGGTTGATTCCGTATTTACCCAGCGACGTTCCAACCGGCGGCGCCGGCGTTGCCTGACCGCCCGGCACCTGGAAACGCGCTTGTCCCACCATCTGTTTGGCCATAACTCGTACTTCTAAATCGCTTCGATCTGCCAGTATTCCAGTTCGACGGGCGTGCTCCGCCCGAAGATATTGATCATCACGGTCACGCGACCGTTCGTTTCGTCGATGCTGTCCACTTCGCCTTCGAAATTCTCAAACGTTCCTTCGTTGATCTTCACCTGGTCCGAAACACTGAAATTGATCTTCAGCTTGGGCGTTTCGTCCGGCTTTTCCTCCTGGCGAGAGAGGATCCGGTTCACTTCGTGCGGCAACATCGGCGTAGGCGTCCCCGCGGCGCCGGTAAAATCGCCGATGCCCGGAGTGTCGCGTACCAGGAACCAAGTGTCGTCGTTGATCTCCATGTTGACCACGATATAACCCGGATAGAGCTTCCGCTTCGTGACCCGCTTCTTACCGCCCTTGAACTCGGTGACCTTCTCCGTCGGCACGATTACTTCGCCGAAGAAGTAGTCCATTCCTTCGATCGCTACCCGTCGGAGCAAACCGTCCCGAATGGAATCCTCACGGTTGCTCTGCACCTTGAGGATATACCAGTCCATGTTCTCGGACTTCTCAATCTTCGGTTTCTCGACTTCCGCCTCGCCTCGTTTGCTCGCCGTTCTCTTTGCCACGGGCGGCGCCGGCTCGATCTTGGCGGAATCGTTTCGCGGCTCGCCCGCGCGAGTCTCTTCCGGTGAGGCATCGCCGCCGGTCGCGGCAAGCGTCGCGTCGCCGGATGCAGCGGCTGGAGATTCTGCCGTTTCCGAAGGGGGCTGGGACTGCCGAACACCCGCATCGCGCGGATCGCCCTCGGGCGGCGCGGATGATTCATCGGTCGGGATATTTCGTTCGTCAGCCACGACGGACTTCCTCTAGGGTTGGCAACCAGGATCGGGGCGCGCCGCAGTTCGGCACGTCACTCAGAGAATCCTCACGATGTCACGGAAAAACCAGCTCCAAAACGCGTCGAAACCGAACAGCACGGCTGCGAGCAAAAAGATCGTTATCAACACGACCGCCGAACTGCGAATCAACTCGATCCTGGTCGGCCACGAAACCTTGTTCATCTCCGCTTCGACGGCAATCAAGAAATCGGCGAACACCGGGACATTGACCAGTCGATAGGCGGCCCATACCCCGGCGACCAGCAATGCGCCGGGAATGGCTAAGGCGAGCGCCGGCCCCAGGCCGACCAACACTTGGTTCAAGCGGAGCAGACCGGCGCCCAGCACGACGGCCACGACGGCAAATGTGACTTGCCTCGTAATCCGGCCCTGACTGCGCTTGTAGAGCCCCGCGTGAAACAATTCCTGGATAAAGGCATTCACCTTAGGATGCTTCCTGTCTTTACCGATCCGGATTGCCGCCACCACCGCCCCAGACCCAAGCAGGGGCGGGGGGACTCGAACTCCCAACCGCTGGTTTTGGAGACCAGTGCTCTACCAATTGAGCTACACCCCTGCACGAAACACCGCCATCGGGCGGCGCTATTCGAGAATCTTCGTCACAACACCCGAACCCACCGTGCGACCCCCTTCGCGAATGGCGAAGCGGACGTTCTCGCCCATGGCGATCGGGCTCACCAACTCCACGCTCAGCTTCACGTTGTCGCCGGGCATACACATTTCCGCCCCGCCGAGCAGGTTCAACGAACCGGTAACGTCGGTGGTACGGAAGTAGAACTGGGGCCGGTATCCGCTGAAGAAAGGCGTATGTCGCCCGCCTTCTTCCTTCGACAGCACATAGACTTCCGCTTCGAACTTGGTGTGCGGCGTAATCGAGCCAGGCTTGGCGAGCACCTGGCCGCGTTCGATGTCTTCTCGCTTCACGCCACGGAGCAGGCAACCTACGTTGTCACCCGCCATGCCCTGGTCAAGCGTCTTGTTGAACATCTCAACGCCCGTGCAGACAACCTTCCGCAACTCTTTCGCCAGTCCGACAATCTCGACTTCGTCGCCGACCTTGACAACGCCCCGCTCGATGCGGCCGGTGGCCACAGTGCCGCGTCCTTCGATCGAGAAAACATCTTCAATCGCCATCAGGAATGCTTTATCTACCTCGCGAGGGGGTTCCGGAATGTAGCTGTCGATCGCGTCCATCAACTCTTCGATGCACTTGCGAGCTTCCGGATCATCCGGCTTGTTGTAGGCCGCCAGCGAGTTGCCCCGGACGATCGGGATCTCATCGCCGGGGAATCCGTAACTGGTGAGCAGTTCACGCAATTCCAATTCGACCAACTCGAGCAGTTCCTCGTCATCGACCAGGTCAACCTTGTTGAGAAACACGACCAGGGCGGGGACGTTCACCTGACGGGCCAGCAGCACGTGCTCTCGAGTCTGCGGCATCGGGCCGTCGGCGGCGGAGACCACAAGGATTGCCCCATCCATTTGGGCGGCACCGGTGATCATGTTCTTGATAAAATCCGCGTGGCCGGGGCAGTCAATGTGGGCGTAGTGCCGATTGTCCGTCTGGTACTCCACGTGGGCGACCGCGATGGTCACCGTCTTCGTCTGGTCGCGGACCGTGCCACCCTTGGCGATGTCGGCATACGACTTGAATTTCGCGTAGCCCTTAGCGCCCTGAACCGCCAGGATCGCTCCGGTCAATGTCGTCTTACCGTGGTCAATGTGGCCAATGGTGCCCACATTGACGTGGGGTTTGGTCCTTTGAAATACGTCCTTGGCCATTCTTAGTTTAACTCCCTGCGTTCGAACAAGCGGGTAAATTCGTTCCGTTTGGATCCACTCCGACACAAGAGCTGCTGGTGGGATTCGGACCCACGACCTCGTCCTTACCAAGGACGCGCTC
>JAAYEH010000256.1 GCA_012728855.1 Rhodopirellula sp.
AGTTCGATGAACAGGTCGAGCACCTCGTCGTGCACCTCGCGGGGGCGGGCGCCGGGGCGGTCGATCTTGTTGATGACCACGATCGGACGCAGGCCGTACTCGAGGGCCTTGCGCAGGACGAAAGTGGTCTGCGGCATCGGGCCTTCGAAAGCGTCGACCAGCAGGAGGCAGCCGTCGGCCATTTTCAGCACGCGTTCGACTTCGCCGCCGAAGTCGGCGTGGCCGGGCGTGTCGATGAGGTTGATTTTGGTACCGCGGTAGGTGACGGCGATGTTCTTGGCCAGGATGGTGATGCCGCGTTCGCGTTCCTGGGCGTTGGAGTCGAGGATGCGCTCGCCTTTAAGCTCGCCGTCGCGGAACTGCCCGCTTTGGCGCAGGAGCTGGTCGACCAGGGTTGTTTTACCGTGGTCGACGTGTGCGATGATGGCGACGTTTCGGATGTTCGGATACTCGGCTGCCATCCTGGGTGTTTTCCTCGCTCGCGGCATCGTTGAGGCGGTGCGTTTCCAGCGTCGTTTCGTTTAGCCCGCGCGCCTGTCCCGGCGCGGATGTCGAATCCAACCATTATATGCGAAACCGGCCGGCGCGGGATGAACCCCCGCTGGTGCGATGAATCCGTCTCGCACCTTTTCCCGTGGGAATCCGTCCCGCCGCGGGGCATTCTGTCTTCGTGACTCCCGTCCTTTGCCTCCTTCGTTCATTCCGTCTCGCACCTTGCTTTGGGGAATCCGTCACCGTTGCCCCCCTCGAGCTCCGCATTGGAGCCGGCGGTGCATGCCGATGTGCTAGCGGGGGGCTGCGCCGGGCGCGGCTCAGTGGACCACACCCAGCCGGCGTGGTCGGGGAGCTGGATTGAGGAGATGCCCAGGAGGCGTTTGGCGCGGCGCAGGGTAGCCATCGAGATGCCGGCGGCGGAAGCGTCGCGCTGAATCTGGCGAAAGGGCTGCGGTCCCGCCTGAAGGTAGTTGAACAGCCAGTCGGCGGCCTCGCACAGGGCGGAGTGCAGATCGGGCGCGAGATCCACAAGGGTCATGCGAGACAAGCAGGCGGGGCGAGGCTCTGCGGTAGAGGGGGCGCTTTCCCACTCAAGACGTCCGGGCGGGACGATGCGAAAAGCAATCGGTTCGGGCTCCTTGCAGTAGACAGTTTTGATGGGGAAGAGGATGCGACGGTCCGGCTGGTCGGGGTCGGCAGTCAGAAGGTGGGCCGCTCGCGCAGCGCTAATGAGGCTGATGGAGCCTTGCACACGGTAAAGAGTTTGCAGATAGCGCGTCTTGGCCAGATGGACGACGCCGACGATGGCGACGTTGCGGTTTTGGGCGATTTCGGATAGCGCGGCAAGGGCGGCGGCCAGGCCGTGGGGGCCGCCCTGCCCGGAGGGCGGCAGCACGGACAGGAGCGGATCGATAATGACCAGGGCGGGCAGATCGAAGGCTCTCAGGGCGCGGAGAATGAGATCGGCGTGGGCTGGCAAGCGCAGGGGCTCGAATTCGGTTTGGCGATCCGGCGAGTCGCGGTCGGGCCAATCTGGGCCGAACGGTTCAGAAACACCCCTGAGAATGCAGATGCGGCTCAGGTCGGCTCCAGCCACGGCCAGGCGCGACCTGAGGCTGTCTGAGTCCTCCGGGGTGACGAACAGCACGCCCAGTGGGACGGGGGGCCGGTGGCGACGGCCGAAGTCTTCCAGCAGCTCGGTGGTAGATTCGGGTCGTAAGCGATAGGGGCAGTTGAGCTGGTCGGCAGTGGCGGCAAGATCGCAGATTCTTCGCTGAGCGGTCGGCGGGGGTGAAGAGTTTGAAGGGAGTGAAGAGTGTGAAGGGTGCGAAGGGGGAAGGGTTTGGGCGATGGCTAAGGGCGAGTTTTGAGTAGTGACGGCGGCGGTCGAGGAGGACGCCGGTCGGGGGCGTTTGAAGAGAGGGCAGCCGTCCAACTGGCCGGGCAGAAGCGGCTCGGGGCAAAATTCGACGGTTTTCGGGGGCGGGGGCGGAGCGTCGGGCCAGGGCAGGCCGGCGGAAACGCGTGCGGCCAGGTCGGCGACGAGCAGGGTTTTGCCGCGGCCGGGGTCGCCGGCGAGCAAGGTGAGGCGCTTCATGGGGATTCGGCCGCGCCAGAGCCAATAGACGTGCGTCGCCTTGACCTCGTTGAGGAAGTAGAAGACGGGGGTCATTCCTGATTTTTGCATGGCAGGCTCCGTGGGGTGAAGGGGTGGAAGGCTGGCGAGTGGAGTTTTGAGATGCTGCGCCAGCGGGGGGCAATGCGGGCACAGATGCTCAAGCGGTCTGATAAAAAGCGGCATGGGATTCGGCCATGGGGGCAGGTGATCTGATGCTCATGGTTTTTGTGCACTCGATTTTGATAACCTGAGGTAAGTGGGCACGGGGGCGGGGTTGAGAATGCGGCATTATAAGATGATGGAGCGGGAAGCATCGGCAATGGCTCCGCGGGTAAGAAGTTCTCAGTTCTTAGTTGTTAGTTGTTAGTTTTTAGTTGTTAGTTCTGGCATCGTGGGCCTCCGGCGCGAGTTGTGCGCTTTCCTAGAGATCATAGGACAATTATTCCACGGGGCGTCCGGCGGTTTTCGGTCGCGGCGCGGATTGTTGGTGGTTG
>JAAYEH010000257.1 GCA_012728855.1 Rhodopirellula sp.
ATCGAAGAGCAAACGGAAGTGCATTATCGTCAGGAAGGACGCGGCCGACCGACCAAGGACACCCAATATGTCAAGGAGGAATCCACTCGCTTCGATTTCAGCTATCAGATCGAGTATGTGCGGATTGCCGAGGAGCAACGCTGTGATGGCGTTTTCCCCCTGATCACCAACGTGTTGGAGATTTCCGAGCAGGAGGTGCTGCTGGTCTACAAGCGTCAACCGGTGATCGAGAAGCGTTTCTCGCAACTGAAGACCGATTTTCACGTGGCGCCGGTGTATCTCAAGGAAGTGAGCCGGATTCAGGCGCTCTTGTGCGTGTACTTCCTGGTCTTGCTGGTCGAATCATTGCTGGAACGCGAACTACGCCAAGCGATGCAGCGCGAGGAGTTGGAGAGCCTGCCTTTGTACCCCGAGCAGCGCCCTTGCCGCCGGCCGACCGCTCGCCGCGTGATCGACCTGTTCGACGACATCGATCGTCACACACTCAGCGACGACTCTCATACCCCGACCGTCTTCGTCACCCAACTCTCCGACCTCCAACGCCGAATCCTCAAGCTTCTTGGCGTCCCCGCTACCGAATACCGAGCATGACTTGCCGCCGCCGAGAAATTCCGAGAAAATGCAAACTGCATCTTCGGAAAGACAGGATGACACCAGCCAGAATCGCGAATTGGAGTGGTTTCATCTGCCTTGCCTTCAATCACGTTGAACGAGTCCGATCAGCTTCGCGGTATCCGGCGCTCGGCCAGTACTGCGCCCGACAGATCCTGGATCGCGACGCGCAGCGCTTGGGCATCGGCTTCCAGAACGATGAGCGTGGCTTTGGGAGGCTCGGGGCCGCCGCCGACCACCTGCATCGGCAGGCCTTCGGCCGGATCGTCCACGCGCCAGGCGTGCATGTGACCGCTGACCACCAGCGGAACGCGAGCTTCACGCAGCGCGGGCATCCACGCCCTGGCCGCGTCACCTGACCAGAATGCATAGCCCTCCAGGCTCAGCCCGTCATTCTGCTTCGGCAGGCCACGCAGCGGGATGTGGCAGAAGACAATCTTGAACGGAGCCGAAGCGATGTTAGCCCGGCGCAGAGCCTCGCGGAGCCAAGCGGCTTGTTGCATGCGGTACGGCTCGTAGGCTGCAGTCCCGGCGAATACGGGGTGGGCATCGGGCTTGTCTTCGCCCGTGTCCAGGGTCAGCAGGGCCAAGGGCCCGCAACGCCGAGCCACGTTGTAGGGCAGCGACGCATCCGGGCCGTCTGCCAGACACGTGGAAATCTCTCGCGCACAGGCGCCGCGCACGTCGTGATTGCCCGGCACAAACATCAAACACCGGGTCGCGGCCCAGCCCGGCTTCAATAGCACGCGCGGCAGGTCCGCCGGCGCATCAAAGGCCGAACCGCACGTGTCGCCATTCCACACCAGCACGTCGGGGTGTACCGCCTCGATCCGCGCGCCAAGGGCTTCGATGGTTGGCCCGTGTTCATGCGTGTCGTTGACGACGGCCACGCGGACTCGGCTGGCGGTCGGGTCTGGGATCACGAGGCTCTGGGTGGGCCCGGCCACCGGTTCGCCTCGGCGCAACTTGTAGGCGTTCTGGTAACTCAACGCCTGTGCGACCACGCGATAAAAGACCTGTCGTCCGGCTCCGCCCCGGTCACCGAGCGAGACTGGCACCACCAGCGCCCGGTCCGACGTCTCGACCAACCCGGCGCGGCTGGCCACCGCTCGTTGGTCGAGTCGCTCGGCCGATAGTCCCCATTCAATCCAGCCCGTGGCCAACTGGCCGACAGCAAAGCTGACGGCGAACCCCTCCGTCGTGAGATGCTGCACGACCGGCGGGCCAGCCAACAGTGGGACGGCATCGGAGCATGGGGCTGGCGCGGCCTGAGCGGCCCCAGCCACCTCCAACCATGCCAGCGACGATGCGGGAATCAGGCGAAGTACGTCACGACGGTTTAACATGAACAACTCCTCAGGCAGTAGTCCAGGAACCGACGACGGTCGAATCCGATGCCGCGCCGCGCGCGTCCGTCCGGCAGGACGGCCGGACGGTCTTCCGAAATCGTGTTGGCCGAGAGGCAGCGGATGTTGCCACCATCCGCGTCCATCCGGTAGATGATGGCCGCCGGCACGCGATTGCAAGCCACGAAACGGTGGCACCGGCTCGATGCGAAAACAATGCCACCGTCAGGCAGATAGGCCGGATCGACGTCGTCACAGTCCCCTGAGGTCAGTTGCCGAAATCCGCTCCCATTGACGTTGATCTCGCACAGATGATAATGATGCGTGCCGCTTGGACGATACGCAAACAGGACCTTCCCGCCATCGTAATGGACACGCGGGTCGCGGAATCCGCCCTGGGGATCGTCCAACAGCACGGTCACCTGTCGGGTTCGCCGGTTGAGGTTGCAGAGCTGAGACCCGTTGGGCGCGTGGATGTACTTCGCTTCGTCGGCATATTCGCCAAAGGTGGCGTACCATTGGTAGGCCGAACACAAATCGCGGACGACGAACACGATCTCCTCTGCGCCGTCCATCGCCCGCAGGGCCTTGCCCACGAGCGTGTCTGCTCCGACTGAGGCGGGTCGGTCCGACGAAGGCTCGCCTGTGTCCGTAGCCCGGGCCGGGCGTTCGAGCACGGCGGCCACATGGAGATGGAGACTCATCGCCGCAAGAAGCAGGGCCGTCGTTGCCCTACGGATCAGTCGCCGCATCATGGCCTATTCCTTCCGGGTTGTCGTTTTCATCCAGGCCAGTTCGCCGACAGCAACGTCCGCCAGCGTCGAGAGCACCATGAACAGCCCAGCCAACGTACTCAGTCCGATTCTTCCGTGCATGCTTGTTGTCCTCGGACATGCGGATGACGGCTGCGGAAGCGGCGGCAGCTTTCAGTGATGGGACGTGGCCCAGGGTCTCTACCGCGAACGATCCGTCAGCAAGGGGAGTCATTCTAACACGAACCGTCGCGTCTGCCGAGGTGCGTGAGGAGTCCGGCTGCGGATACGAGCGGAAGCGAATCACCACGGCCTTCGGCCGCAACCACCCCCCGCGTTGCGACCGGAGCCTGCTCCAAACTGCACGCCGATCATGGCGCTGGCCTTCGATGGTCGATGCACTGAATCTCGTATATTCCCAGGTACGGTTCGAATTCTGCAACCTCTTTTTCGGGAGAATCCATGAAGAAGTTCTCGTTTCCGGTGCTGCCGAGCGTTTGCGTACTGGCCGTCGCGGTTGTCGTGCTCCTGGTCCCGGTGGTACTGGGCGGCGAGCCGGAAATCAAGACGGACGTGCTGCTCCGAGGCGGCTCGGTCCTCGACGGCAGCGGCGGAGAAGCCACCGTGGCCGACGTGGCGATCCGCAAGGGGAAGATCGTTGCCGTGGGCAAGCTCGACGCGACATCCGCCGGCCGGGTCATCGATTGCTCGGGAATGATCGTCGCCCCAGGGTTTATCGACTTGCACACCCATTGCGGCATCCGTCCCCACCCACGCACTTTCGGCACCTTTCCGCGGAAGATCGGCTTCTATGCCAGGCGCGAGAAGGTGCTGAACCTGGCGCAGGCGGTTCGCAGCGCCACAGGCCTGCCGGCCGACATCC
>JAAYEH010000258.1 GCA_012728855.1 Rhodopirellula sp.
CTCCATCGCAGGGTCGCCTCATGCTCGCCGGCCCCCAGCAGATCATCAACAATAACATAAAGATTGCGTATTTGCAGAATCGATCTGCGATGAACAACGCCCAGACGCGAATAGCCGCTATGCTCCATCTGCAGCAACTCCAGGCCGGATTTCCATATAGATATGGAGCGATTGGACACCCGCACACGAGGCCACCGGAACCATAGAAACCGGGGGCCTTTCACCATCTGTTCAGCGTCGTCGATGGTGACCGTATTGTGTGCCCTGGTTGAAGAGAAATAACTTTTCCACGGCTCGGGGCAGTTGTACATGTAGCTGCCGGCGTCGCGCAGAATGTTGATGCCCTTGTACCACAGGTCAACATGCAGCATGTCGCATTGGCTCGGGCGTGTGCGGTGCGTGGTGCATCGCGTCATCGCCCATGAATCTGTTCCGCGAAGGATGTAATATCCGCCGCTGTCGGCTGCGAATAGTGATGATCGCTTCGGTGGGGCAGGTTCGCGGGCCAGGGCCTGCGCTCCATACAACCAGAGCAGCTTCTCGTTCCAGAAACCATTGTCGAGATAACGCGATCCAGTGGCGGCGAAATTAGCAGCCTGAACCACAGGCCGATAGTCAAGATACTCCCCGCAGCTCAACGGTAGAACCTGCGCCCCGTCATTGGCTCCATAGTTGGGAACTCTGCCGGAAGTAAGGTCCAACATCTCCCATAACCAGTTGGCTGCGCGTTTGAACCGATCCATCACCTCAGCACAGAGTGGATCGTCAGCCAACTGCCCCAGCCGGATAGCCCAGAGCATGTCATCGAGCATCACGCGATGATAATTCATGCTGTTTTGCACATAGGATCCGTCAGCATGAACCTGTCTTCTCAGTTCAGCCCTCAGTACGCGCCGGCCTTGCTCCTTTAGACTCGACGATTGCGCGAGTTCCTCGAAAAGCAGCCCGATTGTCCAAAGCCCAGTCGCTTCGCTGATTGCATGGTTGTTGCCCTGGCTGCGGGCGTAGTTGATGTTCGCTCGCAACTGCAACCCAGTCTGCCATGCGAGTTTCGTCAATGCCCACAGCCGTTGCGGCGTTGCGGACTTGCTGGGAAGAGTGACTATCGCGGCGAACACCATCGCCATGAGGCGGAAGGTCATCTCCTGTCCGCATCTCCAGTTCACCGTGAGTTGCGGCGGGTTCTGCTCGATCCACGCATCAAACATTTCCCAGAAAGCACAAGCCCATTTCTCGTTGCCGTCACGCGCGTAGGCACGAGCGAAATAATAGGCAAGCGAAAAGCGTGACGCCTCCCACACAAGCTTGATGTCAGCCTCACCACCGAGAGAATCCGGGCCGTCCATCCAGTGTTGACCGCTCTGCCATTGCAGGTTGTTCATCGGGTCGCGATTGAAGTCCGGGGGCCAACCCAACCGCCCGAACCATTTTCCAAACATCAAATACTCGCCAAGAATCGCCTTTTCACAAACTGACACAACCTGCTGATTCCAGAGGGTATCATCCGCGAGTGACACCAGTTGATCTCGCGACGGCACAGCGAAGAACCTTTCGCTTCGCCGACGCCACAATGCGGGCATGTCCTCAATAGACGCACTGCATGCACGTGCAAAGGCCTGGTCGTTGAAGCGTTCACACGCCAGGCTTTTCTTCAGCCACCCGCTGCGAATGCGATATGCCTGTAGCACACGGCGAGGAATATTACGCCACCCGACCCCTTTAGCGGTCCAATACAATCTTGCCAGTTTGTTCATGATCCCGCCCCGGAGCTGATATTCAGCAGTTTTTCGATAGCGTCTAGCTGCATGCTGACCGAGTTTCTAGAGGCAAAAGATCGAACGTGGTTTTTTGCATTTTCTCCGAGTCGGCTTGCTTCAGCGGCGTCGTCCATAAGGGCTTGGCTGTGGCGGCAGAAGGCGTCCACGTCTCCTGGGGGTAGGAGCATGCCGGTGGTGTCTGGTTGAATAACGTCGCTGCTGCCGCGGACGTCGTAGGCGATGGCGGGTTTGCCGGCGGCGGAGGCTTCGAGGAGGAAGCGGGGCAGACCCTCGCGGAAGACGCTGGGGAACAGGGCCAGCGTACAGCGGCGGACAAGATCGGCTGACTTGTCGGTCCAGCCGATGACATGCACGTGCGGGCCGATCTGCTGGGCCTCGGCGGCGATCTGATCCCATAGCGGACCCTCGCCGGCGAGAAGAAAATCTGCCCGATCTCCGAGTCTGCGAGCCAACTCAAGAATGTCGCCGGGCCGCTTGTCGGGGATGAACCGCCCGAGATACAGCAGCAGCGGCTTGTCGGGGCGGAGGGCGAACTCGGCGTCGATCTGGCGTCGGGTCGCGTCATCCAGCGGCTGGGCGTATGCATCCACATTTACGCCAACGCCGGGAATCTTCATGCAGAATCCGCCCGATCTGGTCAATTGGTATCGTTTGCAGGCGTTTTCATCAATCTTGTTCATCACCAGAATCGCATCTGTGTATCGGCCCGCGAACTGCTCTATCATTCGCAGCGCGGTTCGCACGTGCCATGGTTGGCGTGGCGTGAACGGCAGGCCATGGGCGACGTACATGGTCGCGCCCACCAGGCCGCGGGAGGCGTAACGGGCGATCCAGCTTATGACGGGGGTATGCACGACCATCAGGTCGTACCTGCCAGCCTTAAGCAGCCGGCGAACGTGACGATAGACGCACACCCAGTGCGTGGGCTTCTTCCACGACCCTCTGGGAATCGCGTGCAG
>JAAYEH010000259.1 GCA_012728855.1 Rhodopirellula sp.
CAGCGCGGCCTCGCTTCGCTCGGCCGCAACCAAATTGATTGAAAAGATCCTTCCGCAGAATCTGTGGGTGAGTTCAAGCCGTTGACACTCGGGAACACCTAATCTCCCGTGAATCAGACAGACGCGGCACGTGGTTCTCCTGTATCGGAAAGACGGCAACAGAGAAGAGGAACCCGTACTCCGCGTTCCAGTACGGGTTCCTCTTCTCTGCTGCCGCCATCACATGACCAGCAAAGGTCCGCAAATCGTAACTGCCCTTTTCCAAGCACAACATGCAATGCTCCAACAACTTGACGCCACCGCCGCGTAATAACTTTGTCAAAAACTTCACAATTTTGAAGGTTAGTAGTGCAGGCAGGTTGCAAACCTGCCCCACGCAACGAACCCCCTTCCCCGCGTACGTTAGCGTCAGGGTCTTGCGTCGATCGCAGCCCATGCCATGCCCGCGGCGCCGTCGAGTGGGGTTGCGTCGATCGCCGTGATCGGCGCGCCGATCGTTTCGGATTGGATGCGCAGCCATGTCGATGCACGGCTCCCGCCGCCGGCAGCCAGCACGCGCACGCCCGCCGGATCGACACCCAGCCGTCGGATTTGATCGGCCATCCGACATGAGAGGCTTTCGATCACGGCGCGGGCGAAGTCGGCCACCGTGTGATGCAACCCGATGCGCTTCCAGGTGCCGGCGCCGCTCGGTAATTCCGCGTCGAAAACAAGGCCCCGGCAACCGGGTTCCGACTGATCGGCCGAGGCGAAGAAGGAGGCGTCGGTTGAACAACCGGAAAGGACGCCTTGAGCCCAGGTCACAACCGCCCCGCCGCAACCGTCGGCCGCCAGCCGGTAGTGCAGGTTGCCGGGATAGGGGCCGCGAACGAGGGCAGGGTCGGACGGCGCGGGCGTTGTTGAGCAGACATAGGCAACCTGGGCCGTGCCGAGTGTGAGCAGCAATCCGCCGCTTTCATGGAGCCGCGCGCCGTAAGCGCCGGCGGTCTGATCGTTGCCCGCTAAGATCACCGGAATCCCCGCTGCGATACCGAACTCCGCAGCCGTCCCGGCGGTGTGCGCGGCCACCTCACCGATGGCGACGAGGTGACCGAGCTGCTCAGGCCGAATGCCGCACACTTCCAACGCCTCGGGATACCAGTCTTCGCGCGGCAGCGAATACAGTCCGCACATCGCGGCAAGATTGCTGTCGACCACCGACTCGCCGGTAAGATGCCGGACCAGGTACGTCGGCAGGTGCATGATGCGATCGTCGCTGCGCAGAAACCCCGGGCGCGACTGCTTCAGATGAGCGATCTGGCAGATTGTCAGCACCGGCAGGATTTCGCCGAAACTTGAGTGGTCGCCAAAACGGGCCAGGCGAGGGTCTCTCTTGAGCCATTCGCAGGTTCGTTCGGCTCGCGCGTCTTGCCAGGAAATGAAAGGCATTCTGGCGCGCCCGTCGCCGCCGACGATGGTGAAGGTCTGGGCCTGGCTCGTGACGGCAATGGCTTCGAGGCTGTTTGTGTCGACCGACGCGGACCGCAACGCCGCGGCCACACAATCGCGAAACGCTTCGGTTGCATCAGCGACTTCGAGTTCCACGCGGCCGCCGCTGGAGAACTGATGCCGGACCGGAGAGGATCCCCTGCCGCAGACTGCCATCCGGCGGTCGAAGACGGCGGCCTTGAAATGGCTGCTACCGAGATCGATCGCGAGGATCATGGGGTTTGCGCACGGATGGCTTGGCACGATTCTCGAAACTCCGTCTCTTGGTGTGGTCACACAAAGGGGGTCGGGAGTCTTTTTCCGTATCGGCCCCACCGCCGCTCGGCAAATCCAGCCCGGTCGGCGGCCGATACGGAAAAAGACTCCCGACCCCTTCTTGGTTCGATCATTGCTCGTAGCTGGCCTCATAGGTCGACCCAGCGATTGTCCGCGGCCGAGCGGCGCGCGGCCTCCATCAGTCGCTGGACGTACACTCCCTGGTCCAACCCCGGATTGCCCGGCCTGCCGGCGGCGACGTCCTGGAGAAAACTCGCCAGGCAGGCGACGTGAACCCGGATCCAGCCCATCGTATTCTTGGGGCTGGGAAAGCCGACGGCCGGTTCGGGATAGCGCTGCCCGACGTCGATGCGGGTCCAGCCGCGGATTCCGCCGAGCGGCCTATCGGAGGCGGTAGCATCGTAAGCCTCCAGATGATGCGGGTCCATTCCGTTGAAACGCAGCGCGCCTCGCGAGCCGTGGATCTCCAGCCGCAGTTCGTCCTCGCTGCCGGTGGCCAGCTTCGTCCCTTCGATGTTTCCCAGAGCGCCGGATTTCATCCGCGCCAACAGCATCACGCAGTCTTCCGCATCGACCGCGACCATTCGCGACGGATCGTCGATCGACGGCCGCTGAGCGTAAGCGATCTTCGTGGCGGCCAGGATCGATTCGTAGTCGCCCAGGAGATAGTGGACGAGATCGAGCGCGTGCGAGGCAAGATCGGCGATCACCCCGCCGCCGGTCGCCGCCGACAGTTTCCACTTCAGCGGCGCACGGGGATCGGCGTTGCCGCCGTGCAGCAGCCCACAGCGGAACTCGAGCGCCTCGCCGAGCCGACCCTCGTCGATCCATTGCCTGGCTCGCATCACGGCCGGAAAGAAGCGGCTCTGGAACGTCATCTGGGCCGTGCCACGGTAGCCGGCCAACGCGTCTCGCACTTCCTCGGCTTCGTCCAGGCCGGCGGTCAGCGGTTTGTCGCAATAGATATGCTTGTTGTGGCGAATCGCCGAGAGGAGGGCCTCTTTGTGCAGGTGGTTCGGTGTGCAGATGTGGACGATGTCGACCTGGGGGTTTTCGGTGATTTCGCGGTAGTCCGTCACCGCATGGTCCGCCCCCACCAGCTTGCGGCCCCGCTCGGCCGTTTCCGGCCGGCTGGCGGCGACGTGCGTGATCCGCGCTTCCAGCGGAACCGGGTCGTAGTACATCGACAGGTTGCGGTATCCGAAGGCGTGGACCTTGCCGATAAATCCGAACCCGACGATCCCGATGTTGTAGACTTTCATGGCCGCTTAGACCCGTTCCACTGTGCCATTGGCCTGGCTCGCCAGCGCCGCGGTAAATAAGCGGTGCGAGTAGGCCACTTCCTCCGGTGTGACACAGGCGGCGAAGCGGCTCTTAGGCGTGCCTTCGGTCAGCTCGTGGAGGAATGCCGCCCAGAGCTGCTGAACAGCGTCGGTGAAGCCGAACTCGAAGATTCCGCCGGTGATGCCTCGGAAGGCCGCTTCCCAACCGGTGTCGATCCGCCGCCAACATTGCTCTCCGCCGGTATACTCAAGCACGTCCAGTCGCCGCGGATTGGCGCTGGACCAGCGAGCGGAGGCCTTCATCCCCTTGACATCCAGATACCAGGTATCGGTCTCGCCGGGGGCGATCCGCTGGGTCTTGATCGTCAGCGGAAACGGCTCGCCGCTGTCGGGGTCCATCGCATCGCAGAGGAGAGTGGCATTGTCCCAGGTCTCGCACGGCGTGGGGTTGCCCTGCCGGTCCGGCCGTTGCTTGACGAGGTTGGAGAGGATCGCCCGCACCGTCCGCGGATACCAGCCGGCTTTGAACGGCACGTGACAGGCGTGCATCCCCAGGTCGCCCAGGCAGCCGTACTCACCGTTGATCTTGACGATCCGTTTCCAGTTGATCGGCTTGGCGGGATCGAGGTCCGACGAGTGCAGGAACCCGGAGTTCACCTCGATGATCTGCCCGAATGCCTTCTGCTCGATCATGCGGCAGAGTCGCTGCATGGCGGGGAAAAAAGGAAAATGCGAGGTTGAACGGACGAAGACCTGCGGATGCCGGCGGATTGCTTCGTTGATGGCGGCGTTGGCCTGCTGGTCGATCCCGAAGGGCTTTTCGCCCAGGAGGTGCTTGCCCGCGGCGATGATGTCGGTGTAGATCGGCTGGTGCAGGTTGTGCGGCACGGCGCAGTAGACGGCTTCGACGTCAGGATCGGCCAGCAACTGCCGGTAATCGCTGGTGACCAGCTTGATGGTGGGGAAGTTGTCGCGGAACCAGGCGAAGAGTCCGTTGTTGGTGTCGCAAATGGCCACGATCTCCGGCCGGGCGTTCATTTCCAGCAGATGGCACCATCGTGCCACGGCACTGCCGAACTCGCGGCCCATCAGCCCCAAACCAATAATTCCGAACCGGACCGTTCTCATCGCGTCATTCCTTCGTTCCAGGATCGATCATCGCAAGCATGGCGTCGACCATCATCGCGCCCGCCTCGGGGGCAAACACCGCGCCGCTCGCCTCGTACCCGCCGCCTGCCGCCGCCTCGGGAGTGACGATATAGCCCTGCAAGTCGCCGTTGACAAGACTTACCGGGTAAGTTTTCGCGGAAGCCCGCCGCTTGATTTCCAAAGAGTACTGCACGAACCATTCCCCGGGCAACCCAGCCAGCCAGGCATCGCCGATCCGCAGGGCTTGCACTTGGATGGGGCGATAGGATCGCAGCACTTCTTCGATCCGCCCACGCTCCTCGGCCTTGGCAAGCGTGAGCATCCCTTCGGCGCCGAAGACTTCGCACTCGGCGGTGCGAATGCCCGGCCAGTCGGCGCCCTCGCGCCGGAGCCGATCGTAACGGGCGCGGCGGGCGGCCAGAAGTTCGTCGGCTTCACCGACCGACGGGATCCTCCGCCGCGGCGGATCGACCTCGCGCAGCCGCCCGTCGAGCTGCGGGTCGCGGAGGAAGGAATCCTCGGACAAGGCACCAAGACGGTTCGCCACCGTAACGCCGAGCTTGCGGCCAAGCCGCTGGGCCTCGTCGAAGCTCTGGGATCGGACACAATGCCGCGGGCTCTGATCGCCGCTGGGGGCCATCAGGTAGAGGACGACCGCCTCGTCGCCGTAATGTTCCCGGATCTCTTGCCGCGCGTAGTGGGGAAAGTCGGACGAGATCAGCGTCGAGTCTTCATGGAGCACGGTCGGATGCATGCCGTAGATGATGCTAAGACCGATTAGCAACCCGCCATCGACGGCGCGGACCACGAGCAAACCGGCCTCGGGATCGGTCAGCCCGTCTTCGGCCAGTCGGTTTCCCCCGACGCCGCCGGCATCGGCCGCGGTCCAGCACAGTTCGGCCGGCCGTGCCCGCCGCTGCGCTTCACCGGCCGCCGCCGCGGTTTGAACACGGATGAATTCCAAGTACTCCGGATCGGGATCGGGGACGGCCGGGTCGTCCTGCCAAGCAAGCAGACGCGAGGTGACTGGGGCGGAATGCGTGTGCGTGCAACTGAGGAAGACCGTCCGCTCCGGTGTGCCGATCCTCTCGCAGATTGCGGCGCGGATCGCTCGCGATGTCGGCCCATCGAGCATCAGCAGGTCCAACGAAACGACGGCGGCCGACTGCGAGCCGTTTTCCAGATACAAGACCGATGCGCAAATCGGGTCATGCACACCGGTCGACATCCTTTCGACGTGTGGGTAACCGTAAAGCGCCGTGGGGCGATTGGGCGCAATGTCGACCGCGGCGGCGCCGGCCATCAAGGTCATCGGGCGGTCCTCCCCTGGCCCTTGCCACCGATCGGGATGGCCGGATCGGCGAAGTAATTGTCGTCGATGCGGCAGGGCCTGCTCACCTCCAGCAACAGCGCCGGGCCGAGGCCGGTGAAGCAATGCGGCGCGCCCGGCTCGACCGGCAGCACGTCGCCTTCGGTCATCTCCCGATCCGTCCCGGCGAAGTGCATCCGGACACGCCCCTTGACGATGTAGAAGGTTTCGTGCTTCTCGCGGTGATGGTGCAGCGGGCAGGTCTGGCCGTCGCGGACGAAGAGGAATTTTCCACAATAGCCGGCCTCCACCTCGTTGGCGATCCAATACTCGATCTCGCCGACCTCATCAAAGCGGCCCAGTCCGAAATCGAGCACCAGCGGTTCGACCGGCGGCATCGTGAGCCCCCAGGCGGCCAGTTGGTCGCGCATCGCGGCGATGGCTCGCTGTGCTGCGGGGCCCTTCACAGCCAGGTCGAGCCCTTTGTCGAGTTCCTGCATGTTCATCCTCCCTACGTAACCGTTCACGGGGCGGAAAGGAAGGGGACAGGTCCATGTTTTCGGCCAGCCTCTTTGGTGCCAAAATGCGTTAAGTCGCCGAAAAATGGACCAGTCCCCGTCCGCCCCGTGACCGGTTACCGTCCGTATCCCAATTCCCGTTCCACTTCTCCGATCGACTCCTCAATGATGTCCATGCCCTTATGGGCGACTTCGTCGGGCATGACGATCGGCGGGCTCATCCGCAGGATGTGGCCTGCCGGGATCCAGGCGAGCCCCTTGGAAAAGGCCCGCTGGTAGATCCGCTTGCCCGCCTCGTCGAACGGCGTCTTGCTCGCTTTATCCTTGACCAGTTCGACACCCAGCAGGCAGCCCTTGACGCGGGTGTCGCCGACGATGTTGAACTTCGTCGTCCAGTCGGCCATGCGGCGGGCGAAGAGCTGTTCCAGATCTTGGGCGTGCTCGAGCAACCCCTCCTCCTCGATCACCTCGATCGACGCCAGCGCGGCGGCGCACGCCATCGGATTGCCGCCGTAGCTGGTCGAGGCGCTGATCTTGTCAACGGCGTCGGCATATGGTTCGCGGACCACCATCGCCGTCACCGGGAAACCGTTGCCGAAACCTTTGCCGACGGTGACCACGTCGGGCACCACGTTCCAGTGCTCCATGCAGAGATACTTGCCCGTGCGACCCATGCTCGTCAGCACTTCGTCGGCAACCAGCAGAATTTCCCGCTCTTCACAGAACTTCTTGAGCTTGGGGAAGAAGTCGTCCGGCGGCATGATACTGCCGGCCCAGCCCTGGATCGGTTCCAGAACGAAGGCCGCCACGCGGCCGGTTGCGGTTTCCAGCAGCGCGGTATCGTAGAACTGCAGGTACTTCTCCGTGTCGAGTGAGCCGTCGGGGCGGGTCCACCAGGGACGGTAGGTGTCGGGCCGCGGAACCATGTAGAAGCCGTTGGTGCGGCCCGCGCCGCTGAACTGGTTCATTCTCGCCAGGCTGATCGCATGGCCGGACTTGCCGTGGAAATCGCCGAAGCAACTGACGAATTCGTGCTTTCCGGTAGCCGCCCGGCACGTCCGCAGCGCCGCTTCCACCGCCGTGGTGCCGCTGTCGTAGAGTTGAACCCCCACAAGGTCGCCGGGCATTACGGAAACGAGTTTCTCCAGAAGCCTCACCTTGATCTCGGTGGTGAAGTCGTGGGCGTTCATCAGCTTGTGGGCGTAGGCGGCAATCGCCTCGGACACTTTCGGATGGCAATGCCCCAGCGTGGTGACGTAGATGCCGCTGGAAAAGTCGATGTAGCGGTTGCCGTCGGCATCGGTCATCGTGCAGCCGAAGCCGCTTTCGAAGGCCACCGGAAAGAGCCGCACTTGTCCGGAAAGCCCCCGGATGTACTTCGAGGCCTGATCGTGCAACTGCTTGCTGCGAGGGCCGGGCAACTCGTCGCTGACGATCTTCGGCCATTCGGTGAAGTCGATTTGGTAGGGAGTCGGATCGTACTTGCCGGCGCGGGCGGAGGCCATTTCCGGTGCGGTGACTTGCGGGTTCATCGACAGTGTTCTCCGTGATGGTCAAAGGGTGTTTATTGTAGCGTCTTGAGGATCAGCCGGGGTCGGCCGGCCAGCAGCCCTGAAAGGGCGTCAGTCAATAGCCCAGGGCGCAACCCTGGGGCCGGTAAAGAGGCAAGTGATTCGTAGCCCTGAAAGGGCGAAACCCATGGTATCGTAACGTCGCTCTGAGCTTGTTTTGCCCTTTCCGCGATTTGGTTTCTCTTTTGGTCTCCGGTTCCCCAGGCTGCGCCCTTACGAAACCAGTCGGGCGTTGCCGCTGGTCTCGGGCGAGGCGTAGACGATCTCCGCGCCGCTCGCCTCCAGCGCCGCGCGGTCCTTTTTGCCCAATTCCGGGTCGGTGACGAGCGTCAGGTCGGCGGAGAGACGCCCGGCAACGACCAGGCTCTGCTTGCCGAATTTCGAGCTATCCGCCACGACGACCGTCCTGTCGGCCTGCTTCTGAACGGTACGGGAAAGCAGCGCGGTCCCCATGTCGGCGCTGTAGAATTCGCCCCGCCGAGCATTCACCGCGTCGGCCCCCAGCACGGCGACGTCGAAGCGGAAGTCCTGGAGACGCGCCAGCGCCAGCTCTCCGGTCAGATCCGGGCTGTTGCGGGCCAACACGCCGCCGAAGACGACCACTTCCACTCCCTGCCGGCCGAACAGTTCCAGGGCAACCCGCAGGTTGTTCGTGAACACGCGCAGGTCGCAGTCGGTCGGCAGCCACCGTGCGAGGTGGACGGCCGTCGTGCCCGTATCGAGATAGACGCTCGCCCCGCGTGGCAGCCGTCGGGCGGCCTCGCGGGCGATGGCGTATTTCTGAACCCGTCGCTGCTGGTCCTTGGTCGAGAAGGGCACTTCTTTGACGAACGGCGACCGCAACACGCACCCGCCGTGCGTGCGAGTCAGCACGCCGGCCTTTTCCATCGCGCTGAGGTCGCGGCGGATGGTCATCGTGGTGACGGCGAGCGTCTCGGCCAATTCCTCGACGCCGCACCGCCCCCGCTCGGCGAGCAACTCGCGGATCGTCTCGTGACGTGGATGGCAGGCTGCCATGACCGGCTCGGCTTTGAAAGGGTGTTCAAAACAAACATTTTATCTGTTCGTTTTGTATTGTCAAGCTGTCTCGGGCAAACCAAGCCAAATGGGGGATCGCCCTGTGGCGGTAACCTCGCCATATCGACCCCCATGCCGATGAAGAGCAATACTGCCGAGATTTGACGTCATTGGATCGGCGAAGCGTGGCGGTATTTGCCAACACAACCGATCACGCTGCGCTAACGAGACATGTATAATGGTCCTATTGGTCAGGCATTGGTCCAAGGACCGGTGACAGAGGATTGAGAGGGGAGAAAGCTATGACGAGCGTATCCTTTCAAGAGGCACAAGCGAATTTGGCGGTACTGATCCATAATCTCAAGCCGGGCGATGAGATCGTCATTACGGAGAACAATCAACCGGTGGCGAGGCTTGTGGGCGAACTGCTCAAACCACCGTCGGGCCTCCGCCCGCCGCCCGGCCTTGGCAAGGGATTCATCACGATCAATTCCGACGATGACGAGCACCTCAGGGATTTCGAGGAGTACATGCCGTGAGGTTGCTGCTCGACACGCATGCGATGTACTGGTACATCGAAGGCGATCCTCAACTCACCGCTGCGGCGCAAACGCTCGTCCAGAACACAACGAATGAAGTGCTTATCAGCCCGGCATCCTATTAGTTGCAAGACTCTGGTGAGATCGTGGACAAAGGACCGAAGACGCATGGGCATCCTGAGCGAGCACCGACCGCCCGCCGAGGAGCACATGATTGTCTCGATGATATGCCCTCACTGCGGTGCCGCATTGGAAATCGCGCAGGAGTAACGAGGGACAAAATGGTCCCTGTCCGAACTGCGTGTGTTGTCAAGCAGTCCAGGGCGAACTTGATCGAATGGGGGGCTGGCTATTCGGCAGCGACCGCGGCACATTGACCCCATGCCGATGAAGAGCAATACTGCCGAGATTGACCGTTGGCTGGGCGGAAGAGCAGGGGAAGAAATCGCCGTTGAGAACGGAACGTCACGGAGGGAGAACGTAGGGAAATGGCACTGAAAAAATCGCAACTCTACAGTTCCCTTTGGCAGAGCTGCGACGAGCTGCGCGGCGGCATGGACGCGTCGCAGTACAAGGACTACGTGCTGACGCTCTTGTTCATGAAGTACGTGTCGGACAAGTACGCGGGCAAGAAGGACGCCGTGATCGACGTGCCTGCCGGCGGCTCGTTCGCCGACATGGTCAAGCTCAAGGGCGACAAGGAGATCGGCGACAAGGTCAACAAGATCATCGGCCGCCTGGCCGAGGCCAACGATCTGAAAGGCGTGATCGACCAGGCCGACTTCAACGACGAGGACAAGCTCGGCCGCGGCAAGGAGATGCAGGACCGGCTTTCCAAGCTCGTCGCCATCTTCGACGGCCTCGACTTCCGCGCCAACCTCGCCGAGGGCGACGATTTGCTTGGCGACGCCTACGAATACCTCATGCGTCACTTCGCCACCGACTCGGGCAAGAGCAAGGGGCAGTTCTACACGCCTGCGGAAGTTTCGCGCATCATGGCCCAAGTGATTGGCATCGAACGTGCCGCCAGGTTGGACCAGCCCACGGTGTATGACCCGACGTGCGGGTCCGGGTCGCTACTCATCAAGGCCGCCGACGAAGCCGGTACGCGCAAGCTCGCCATCTACGGCCAGGAGATGGACGTCGCCACCTGGGGCTTGGCGCGTATGAACATGATTCTCCATAACCAACCCGCGGCCGACCTGTGGCGCGGCAACACGCTTGCCGCCCCGCATTTCAAGAACAAGGACAACTCGCTCAAGACCTTCGACTTCGCCGTCGCCAATCCGCCCTTCTCCTCCAAGGCATGGTCCAACGGCTTGAACCCGGTACACGACGAGTTCGACCGCTTCGAGTACGGCGTGCCGCCGATCAAGAACGGCGACTACGCGTTTCTGCTCCACTTGGTCAAGTCGCTCAAGAGCAAGGGCAAGGGGGCAATCATTCTGCCCCACGGCGTGCTCTTTCGCGGCAACAAGGAAGCCGACATCCGCCGCAACCTCATCCAGCGGGGCTTGATCAAGGGCATCATCGGACTGCCCGCCAACCTGTTCTACGGCACGGGCATCCCGGCGTGCATCCTGGTCATCGATAAAGAGAACGCCCATGCGCGGAGCGGCATCTTCATGATCGACGCCAGCCGCGGCTTCATCAAGGACGGCAACAAGAACCGGCTTCGCTCGCAGGACATCCACAAGATCGTCGACGTGTTCAAGCATCAGCGCGAGGTGCCCCGCTACTCCCGCATGGTGCCGGCCAGCGAGATTGCCAGCCCGGCCAACGACTACAACCTCAACATCCCTCGCTACATTGACTCGTCCGAACCGGAAGACGTGCATGACCTGTATGCCCATCTCAATGGTGGGATTCCCAATCGGGACGTGGACGAGCTGGATGCCTACTGGACCGTGTTCCCGTCGCTCCGCAAGACGTTGTTCAAGCGGAACGGGAGCAAGGGGTACTGTGAGCCAAGGATCGAGACCCAGAAGATCAAGCCCACGATTCTCGCGCACGAGGAGTTCATTGCCTACGCCGAATCGGTTGCCAGGCGGTTCCAGGAGTGGCGCACGGCCCATGAACCGCTGCTCAAGGGCCTCAAGGTCAACGTCAAGCCCAAGGAGGTGATCCACAGGTTATCGGAAGACCTGCTGGTGCGTTTCGCCGACGTGCCGCTGTTGAGCCGGTACGACGTCTACCAGCGGTTGATGGACTACTGGGCCGGCGTGATGCAGGACGATGTTTACCTGATCGCCGCCGATGGCTGGGCGGATGCGGCGCAGCCGCGCGCGGTCATCGACGACAAGGAGCGGAACATCAAGGAAACGCCCGATCTGGTCGTTGGCGCGGGCAGGACGTCCAAGCGGTACAAGATGGACCTGATCCCGCCGGCCCTGCTCGGCGCCCGCTATTTCGCCGAGGAGCAGGCCGCCATCGACGAGGCGCAGGCGAGGGCGGACGAAGCGACGCAGATGCTGGAGGAGTTTGTCGAGGAGAACAGCGGCGAGGAGGGACTGCTGGAAGACGCCGCCAACGACAAGGGCAATGTCACCAAGGCCGGAGTGAACGCCCGGCTCAAGGAAATCGGCGATGATCCGGAGTTCGCGGAGGAGCAGCGGACGTTGGAGATGTGTCTGAAGCTGCTGGAGACCGAGGCTCTGGCGAAGAAGGCCGTCAAGACGCTCCAGGAGAAGCTGGATCAGCAGGTGCTGGAGAAGTATCCCAAGCTCACGGTGGCCGAGGTCAAGACACTCACCGTGGATGACAAGTGGTTTGCTTCCATCGAGTCGTCCATGGAGGGCGAGGTCCAGCGGCTGACGCAGCAACTCGCGGCCCGAGTGAGAGAACTGGAAGAGCGGTACGCGCAACCGCTAGCTGCGTTGGAGCGGGAGGTCGAGGCGTTCAGCCAGAAGGTCGAAGGCCATCTCAACAAAATGGGAGTTGTCTGGCGATGAGGCAGGACTTTCGTTTCACGAACCTTGTGGAAATGTGCCGCAGCACCCACGAGGAACTCCAAGGGCGCGCTGCCCGGGTTGTGGATACCAGCCTGGCCGTCCGCAATTGGCTATTTGGGTGGTATATCGTGGAGTATGAGCAAAATGGCGCCGACCGGGCCGATCTCTATGGAAAGCGACTCATTGAAAAGCTCTCCGAAGCGCTGAAGGAGTCGGGAATACGGGGGGTGTCTCCCACCAATCTCCGCAAATTCCGGGAGTTTTACCGGGCCTACCCGGAGATTCAACAGACAGTGTCTGTCGAATCCCTGCTTCTCCCCGGACCCCATGCCGGGATGCGACAGACCGTCTCTGTTCAGCCGTTCGTCTTCCTCGCCGAGGCTCCTGAAGCGCGGGCCGTTCTGGGGCGCGTGGCCCAGGCGGTCACGCTCGGCTGGTCCCATTACGTCACGTTGCTGACCATTGACGATGCCGGCGAGCGGCATTTCTACGAAATCGAGGCCGCGGCCAACCAGTGGAGCGTGCGCGAGCTGGAGCGGCAGATCACCAGCTCGCTGTACGAACGCCTGGCGCTGAGCCGCGATAGGGAGGAAGTGGGCCGCTTGGCGCGCGAGGGGCAGGTCGTCGAAAAGGCCGCCGATCTCATCAAGAACCCGCTGGTGCTCGAGTTCCTGGGGCTCGAAGCGAAGCCGGCCTACTCGGAGACCGAATTGGAATCGGCCATCATCGACCGGCTGGAATCCTTCCTGCTCGAACTCGGCAAAGGCTTCCTCTTCGAGGCCCGGCAAAGACGCTTCACCTTCGACAACGAGCATTTCTTCGTGGACCTGGTTTTCTACAACCGCCTGCTGCGATGCTATGTGCTGGTGGACCTGAAGCGCGACAAGCTGACCCATCAGGATCTGGGCCAGATGCAGATGTACGTGAATTACTTCGACCGGTACGTGAAGCTCGACGACGAGTTGCCGACCGTCGGCATTGTCTTGTGCCGCCGCAAGAACGACGCGCTGGTGGAGCTGACCCTGCCCAAGGACGCCAACATCTTCGCTCCGAAATACCAGATCTACCTGCCGTCGAAACAGGAACTCAAGATGGAACTGGAACGTATTACGGAAGAACTGGAAGAGGGGGAGACTGTGGCATGAATCTCGGGTTTGGGCCCCTGCCGGCTCGTCCGGCAGGTGAATCAGATTGCTCGGCTTTCGCGAGAGCACGATGCCCAATCTCCTTCACCTGCCGGTCAAGCCGGCAGGGGTCGCAAAGCGCTTCTTGAGCGTGTTGCTAGCCCACCAATCTCCTTCACCGGCCAGGCAAGCTGGACCGGGGTCGCTTGGCACCCAACGACCTTGCTGCAGTCGCGAAGAGGGGGCTGATTTATGCGGATAACGCGGAGCATCGTACACGGTCGCGTCGAGGAACAGGAAGAACGCTACGCGCAACCGTTGCCCGAATTGGAACGCGAGGTTGAAACCTTTGACGAGAAAATCGACGAGAACCTAACGACGATGGAGTTGGTGTGGGCATGAGCACACGCGCGACACGACTTGGCGTTGAGCGACTAGAGGAGGATTCATTGTCGGTCCGTCCTGCTTACAAGCTGACCGATGTCGAAGTCATTCCGATTGATTGGAGCGACACGACGCTCGGGGGCCTCCTTGCGAGCGACGGGGGGAGCATCAAGACCGGGCCGTTTGGAACACTTCTCAAGGCATCGGAGTATTCGGCGGAAGGTGTCCCAATCATTTCTGTTGGAGAAGTAGGGTTCGGTATCCTTGATGTACGAGAAGACACCCCAAAGGCACCACCGGAAGTCGTCAAGCGATTGCCGGAGTACGTCCTGAGATGTGGTGACATCGTGTTTGGCAGAAAGGGCGCCGTCGATCGGTCGGGACTTGTTTCACCACAGCAAGACGGATGGTTTCTAGGGTCTGACGGTATTCGGCTCCGGCTTCCGCCATCGGTCGATCCCGGATTTGTCTCTTACCAGCTTCAGCGGGAGCCCGTTCAGAAGTGGCTGCAGGCAAACGCCACAGGAACGACGATGGCATCGCTGAACCAGGATGTCCTGAAACGTGTACAAGTGATCGTTGCTCCCCTTTTCGAGCAGCAGTCCATCGCCGAGGCGTTGTCGGATGTGGATGGGCTGATCGGGGCGTTGGAGAAGCTGATCGCCAAGAAGCGGGCCATCAAGCAGGCCGCGATGCAGGAACTCCTCACCGGCAAAACCCGCCTGCCGGGGTTCAGCGGCAAGTGGCACGCGTTGGCTCTTAGAGAAGGTGTCGCCCTCACATCCGGTCAGCACGTGCTCGCGCAGTACTGCAACACAATGGGTGAAGGGGTTCCCTATCTCACCGGGCCGGCCGATTTCCCAGACGGCCAGATCATTCTGACAAAGTACACAACCAAGCCGGGTACGCTCTGCGAGCCAGGACACATCCTCGTAACTGTGAAAGGATCCGGGGCGGGAACGCTCGTTGTCGCCGATGCAAACTATTGCATTAGCAGGCAACTCATGGCCATCCGGGTACATGCTTGGGACTCTCAGTTCATCTTCTACTCTCTGCTGCAAAACGCCACCAAGTTGCAGGCGGCCTCAACGAGCCTCATACCCGGGCTGTCCCGTGCCGACATTCTCGGTCAGGATTTGCCGTTGCCGGTTGATCGAAAAGAGCAGAAGGCCATCGCCACGGTCCTCTCCGACAAGGACGCGGAGATCGAGGCCCTGGAGCACCGCCGCGACAAGACGAGGCAGATCAAGCAGGGCATGATGCAGCAGCTTCTCACCGGGCGCATCCGGCTAATTGAGCCGCAGACGCTTGTTGCTCGGCCTGAAGCGGCGACCGGCAAGGCCAAGTCCCGCAACCGGGCCTTCAACGACGCCGTTGTGATCTCGGTGCTGGCCAAGCATTTCGGCAGCAAAGAGTACCCGCTTGGCCGGATGCGGTATCAGAAGCTGTCTTATCTGCTGCATCGCCACGCAGAGGGGCAGGTCGAAGGCTACCTCAAGAAAGCGGCCGGGCCGTACAACCCGAACACCAGGTACGGCGGGTCGGAGAAGATCGCCCTGGAAAACGGCTACATCCGCGAACACCAGTCGGGTGAGTACCACGGGTTCGTGGCCGCCGACAACATCGCCGAAGCCGAAGCCTACTTCGACAAGCGGTACGGTTCCCAGTGCGCTGGGTGGCTCGAGCAATTTCGCCGCAAACGGAACGACGACCTGGAACTGCTGGCCACGGTCGACATGGCCGCCGAGGAACTTCGGGCTGCGGGCAAGAGCGTGGACGTGGCCGGCGTGAAGGAGATCCTTCGCGGCAGTGCGGATTGGAAGCCCAAGCTGGACCGGCCGGTGTTCTCCGACGCGAAAATCGCCAAGGCGATCGAGACGTGCCGGAAGCTCTTCCAATGAACAGGACGGTGCGCATGGCTGAAAACCAGAACATCGAATGGAAGCACGTCTTCGAGGCCTGCCGGGGCGCGAACACGCCGGAGCCCCTCTTTCAGACGGATCCCGGAGAGGTTTCGGTCGAGTTTCCGTTTTCCGCGGCTTATCTCCGCAGCCTCGCCGATTTGGAACAACCGACCGGCACTTCTGGCGGGACTACCCAGAAAACTACCCAGAAAACTACCCCAGAAACTACCCCAGAAAGAATCGTCGCGTTGCTTCGCGAGAATCCGCGAATCACGCGCAAGGCGTTGGCGCAGCAGGTGGGCATCACGCTGGACGGCGTGAAGTACCACCTTGGCAAGCTGCGGCAGGCTAATCGCATCCGACACGTCGGTCCGACCAAGAAGGGCCGCTGGGAGGTGCTGGATGCTGGAGGACAACCATGAGCAACGTCGGCGAGAAAGAGGCCAAGACGCAGAAGCGGGTCGTCGAGTTCTTCCTCAACACGCTCGGGTACACGTACCTCGGCTATTGGAAGCACCGCGACGGCAACAGCAACGTCGAGGAAGAGCAGTTGAACCGGGCTCCCCTGGCGCATGAGGATTGGCAGTATTGAGTGAGAGTAACATCTTCAGGGAGCGAACACGATGTCGCTCGTCGGATGGGTGGCTCTGTATGCCATCGAGTCGCTGTTCTTTTATTGGGTATACTTTCGCGATGGCGCCGACCAGCTTGAGGGGACGCTAGCCTCCGGATTCCTGCTCGGCAATTTCGCGCCTCGGTGGTCTGCCGAGGGGATTCGCCTTTTCGTCGCCGTCACTTTTTCTATGGCGAGCGTTTGGTTTGTCGTTGGCCTGTTCGCCCCGGCAGTACGATCGTGGTAGACGGCCGAGGTGGCTTCGATCCTGGACCGCCCTGGCCGAGCATTGGGAGTCGCCGGGCGGTTTTTCATCGTGTCAGAGCCACTTCACATAATCGAACCAGACGCCGGTGCGGTTCGACCAGTGCCCGGTTTGCAGGGCGCTGCGGGTGGGCGAGCAAGTGGAACGCTGTTTGTCTCCCAGAACTGTATTCCCGGGCAATTGCAGAACTGCCAGTCGTAGCGGCCGACGATCGAATCCGGCAGGGCCTTGCCGAGGTAGGCCAATGTGAGCGTGCGGAACCAGGTGGGAAACATTGCGCCCTCGGTGGCGCCCGCCGCCAACTGTTCGTGGCCGTAGGTGAAGCCTCGGCCGCGAACGAACCACCAGCCGCCATCTTCGGTCTGGTTCCGTAGAACCTGCTTCAAGCCACGGTTCAGGGAGCGGTGGATGTCGTCGCGGCGGTAGTCGCTGACCTGCATCAACCGGGCCAGGGGGTCGATCGAGTCGATGTCTTCGCACGCACTGCTCAGTCCGTCCGAGCCGGTATGCACGCCTTGGCCGAATCCACCGCCGGCGTTCTGCGTGGCCAGGCACGAGTCCACCACGCGCTCGGGATATGGGATCGGCACATGGTCGTAGAAATAGAGCAGCCAGAAGTGATACCCGCCCATCACAGCCCGCGAGAGGCCGCGCGGCTCATTCACATCCAGTTTTCCCCACAAACCCGTCTGCTCGTTGATATGATGATGCGCCATCCAGTCGAGCAACTCGCGAACTGCCGGGCCGCAGCGCTTCTCGCCTTGAAAATCGCGGGCATACTGCATGAGCGTGCCGAGATTGAGCACTTCGTTGCCCACGAAATCCGGGCGGTCTTCCCACGCCCGGGTCTCCAACCAGCGCACCAGGCCGCCGGGTTCGAGGAAGGGATCGAGGAATCTCATGGGCTTGGCCGCTACGGCGCCCAGACACGTCAGCGCGGTCACCACGTGGCAGCTCAAATGGCGGCGACCGCACCACTCCGGATCGTCTTGGTACCATCCTTGGCCAAAAATCACCGGGTCGCGGAAGAGCCCGTCGTCGTCCTGATGCGATTGCAGGTAGTCGATCCACTCTTGCCGTTGTGTCTGGGTCAGCAGATCGAGATCGCGATACAGATGCCGCGTCATCGCCGCGTAGGTCGAACTGTAGAGCGTCGGCTGCTTGCTGCCCGCCGCGTAGCGATAGCGGCCGTAGGGGCCGTCCGTAACGCGCATCGATTCTACGAATCGTAGCGTCTTCTCGCGAACATCGTCCATCGAGGGCGGTGTCGATTCGCCGGCTCGGACGAAACGGCCCGCACAAATGGCCGAAGCGGTGGCAATGCCGGTTTGGAGCAACCGGCGGCGCGTCGTAAGTCCGGTCATGGGATGTCTCCCTTGCTGACTGCGTGTTGAGGTGCAGAATCTCCCGCGATCAATTCACTCCTGCACGGCCAGTTCCACGGCGTCGCGGCTGCAGACCACCAACGGCGAGTCGGCCAAGGGTAAGTTTTCGAGACGAAGTTGTCCCGACGGGGCTTCGTGGGGCAACGCGTAGACACGGCCGTCCAGCAAATCCACCAGCACTGGCCGGACGAGATCCGCGCCGGACCACATCAGTGTGACACGCGCCGGCTGGAACTTCGTCGCCATCGGCACACCCAGCCAATACACGAGGGCCGGCTGGCCACTGAGCTTGTGCTTCAGCCGATACGTTTTGATCAGTTCCCGCTTCGGCGCCGCCAGCGAACCTGGGGCGGTGATTTCGAAGCCGACCGGTGAGGCCGCCGCCACAGATTCAAAGCGGTCATCCAGCAAGCTGGAGAGATGGGCAAAGGCGTGCGCGGCCGGTTTGCGCTGCCACGATCCCCACCGGTACAACCCTTTGCGATTGGTTCCCATCCGACCTCGATTCGGTCCGCCTTCGAGCAGCGACGGGTAGTCGTGAAGCACGAAGTAGATCGAGGCTTGCATGTCGAGCGCGGCATCCGACAGCAGTCGCCGCAGCACCCACTTGGCGTGTTTCGTCTCGTCCCACGGCCCGCCGTAGCCCCAGCCGCCTGTGTCCGCGCTGGAAGGAAAGCCGCATTCGCTCTGCCAAAGCACCGGCGACTTGCCTTGCGCGCGAAGCACTTCGCGGGCGTCCCGGATGCGCGCATCGGCCGCCTCGGGCAAATCGCCATAGGGATGCACGGACCAGTGGTCGAAGCGCTCCGCGCCTTCGCTCGCCAGGAACGCTTGCAGGTAGTCCAGCGGAACGTTGGCGGTGGAGCCGGCCAGGATTACCGCCTCGGGTTGCACGCGCCGGATGGTCTCGGAGACGACTTTGACCATGCGGCCGTAAGCCTGGACTGAGGTCGGCGTCTGCCAGAACCACGGGCCGTTCGGCTCGTTCCAGATCTCCCAGACCTTCACGTGCGGCTGGTAGCGGCGCACCAACGCTTCCAGGAAACGATGCCAGGCCTGCCGAACCGGCGGGTCGTCGAGCAGCTTGGCGGCATCCGCCAACTGTCGCTTGTTAGGATCCGGAGCGGCCGGCATGTACAGTCGATTGCCGCCGTAAATCTGGATGATGGGCATGATCTTGCGGCGGGCCAGGCCGGCCACGATATCGTCCAAGCGGTGTGACGGCGTGTTCCAAGCATACTGGCCTTTCTCCTGCTCGATGCGATCCCAATCGGGAACCAAGAACGCCCACTTGGCGCCAAGGGCACTCAAGTGCTCCAGTTGCTGTTCGACATCGAGCGGATGCTCGTCGGCAATCCAGTGACACGATACGCCCCAACGCGAGCCGTTGATCTCGTTCGACCGCCGCTGGCGAAGTTGGCCCAGACATTCCAGTCCCGCATCGCGAGCCGGCCCGGCGGCCGGGCCCGTATCCGTCCGAAATCCGATCTCTTGCGCGGCATTGGTCGAGCCACCGGCTGCCTTGGGTGGTAACGGATCTGCGGCAATTGCCGCGCCGGCCAGCATGAAGGCAAGAACGCCCGACAGTACTCCTCTGCAGCCAGTCAACACGCCGCATCGATTCATTACTCTTGTTGCCATGTCACGCTCCGATTGTTGTGAACTCTTAACGCATCCTGGGAGGACGCAGGCTGAAGTCGTTATTGACCCGGAGAACGGGCTGGCTCTCTTTCTCTCGTCCGCGGCTCTCCCCAGTCGAGGAGTCGGAAGGATTGCCCAAGGATGTTCTCGGCGCCTTGGTCCGGTCATCCGTAATCTTGTTGTTGATGCCCGCAGGTGAAGGGGCGGAACCATCGGGAGACCACCCTACGGCAAGGGGCTGAGTTCCCGCAGTTTGTCTTTCCCGGAAAGACGCCCCGGTCAATAAAGCATAAGAACGTGGTTGTACATGCGCTCTATTTAGCATACACTCGCTCTACGATCAATCACCGGCAAACCGGCAGGCGGTCTGCGGTGGTTCCGCCGAAGAAAGCCCGCCAGCCTCGGTTCATTTATCGACGCCGAGTATGTGTGGCGTTTATCACTTCGACCGGATAAACTGGATAGGATTGCTGCCGAATACGGGCTTGCCAATGTCCCTGCGGAGAATGTCCCGTCAACGTTCTGGCGAACATTTCCACGCCGGTGGCGGCCCGTCCATGCGGTAAGCTCGCGGTATCTGTCCACGCCTGGTTTCCCCGCACAAGGGCGTGGCCCCGACGGCGATTACTACTTCGCAATGTACGATGTTCGGAACCAAAGACTCTACGTGTGGTACAAATTCAACTTTTGACCCTGGACGTTTCCAACAGGAGCCTCTCATGAAACCGATGCTGAAAGCTCTTTTCTTCTGCACCCTGCTCCTCGCTCCCGCGACCGACGCGTTTGCCGAATTCAGAGCGGGGGCGGCGGTAGTCGACGCGGCGCCGACGCAGTTTCCCGTCCTGGTCAACGGCGGCATGACCGCCCGCAGCGCGGACAAGGTCGTCACCCCGATCACCGCCCGAGCGATCGTGCTCGACGACGGCCGGCAGCGACTCGGTATCGTCGTGGTCGATAGTTGCATGATGCCGCGTCCCTTGTTGGACGAGGCGAAAGCCTTGGCGGCCCAGCGGACCAAGATCCGAGCGGATCACATGCTCATTTCGGCGTCGCACTCGCACACCGCGCCGGCGTCGATGGGGTGTTTGGGCACGGACGCCGATGCACGATACCTGCCGGTTCTGCGTGAAAAACTCGCCGCAGCCCTGGCGGCCGCGGAGGCGAACCTCGAACCGGCGCGGGTGGGCTGGGCCGTCGGCGACGCGGCGCCGTTTACGGCGCTGCGGCGATGGATTCGACGGCCCGATCGCATTGCCGAAGATCCCTTCGGCAACGCGACCGTACGGGCGAACATGCATGCCGGCGCCAACTGGGATGACGTGACGGGCGAATCCGGCCCAGAGGATCCCGATCTCTCGCTCATCTCCCTGCAGGCGAAAGACGGGCGCCCGATCGCCGTGCTGGCCAACTTCTCCATGCACTACTTCGGCAGCCAGCAGGCGTTGGCCGCCGACTACTTCGGGCTGTTTTGCGAAGGATTGCAGTCGCGGCTTGCCGCGTCGCAGGACGATCGCCATCCGCCCTTTGTCGCCATCATGTCCCATGGCTGCAGTGGAGACATCTGGCGGCGCGACTACACGCTGCCCGCCGCTGAGCGAAAAGACGACATCACCATCGAGGACTACACGGCCGGTCTGCTGGATATCGCGAAGGCAGCCTACGATACGATCCGCTACAGCGAGGAGGTGGACCTGGCCATGGCCGAGGCGAGGCTGCCGCTGAAGTATCGTGTGCCGGACAAACAGCGGCTGGAGTGGGCACGGCGGATTGTCGAGGAAATGGGCGATCGGCCGCCCAAGAGCCTTCAGGAGGTTTACGCGCGGGAACAGATCTTACTCGACGAGAGTCAGGCGACGGAAGTCGTCGTTCAGGCTCTCCGCATTGGCGACATTGGTATTGCCACCACGCCCAACGAAACCTATGCGCTGACGGGTCTGAAGTTGAAACTGCAGAGCCCGCTGGCGAAGACCATGGTGATCGAACTGGCCAACGGCGGCGACGGTTACATCCCGCCGCCCGAACAAATGCTGCTGGGAGGCTACAACACCTGGCCCGCCCGATCCGCCGGATTGGAGGTCCAGGCCGAGCCGAAGATTGCGGCGACGGCGCTGGGGCTGTTGGAGAAAACGGCCGGCCGACCTCGGCGCGACTTCCGGCAGAGTTGCGGCCCCGCCTGCGAAGCCGTTCAGAAAGCCAAGCCGGCGGCCTACTGGCGAATGGACGAGATGGCCGGTCCTCTGGCCGTTGACTCGAGCGGTCGCCATTGCGACGCGTTTTACGAGCCGGCCGTGGCGTTCTTCCTGGAAGGCGCCCGTTCGGATGAGTTCTGCGAGGCAGGAGAGACGAATCGCGCGGCGCACTTTGCCGGCGGACGATTGCGATCGCGGATCGCCGATCTCAAAGACCGGTACACTGTTTCGCTCTGGTTCTGGAATGGAATGCCGGTGGACGGTCGCGAGGTGACCGGCTGGATGTTCTCACGGGGCCGCGACGACGGCTTCGGGCCTGACGGGGATCACCTCGGCATCGGCGGCACGGCAGGTGATCCGGGCAGACTCGTCTTCCTGCACGGCAAGGACGGCGAGCCAGCCAAGCCGGTCGCGGGCCGCTCGGAGATCAAGCGCTGGACATGGAACCACGTGGCGCTGGTTCGAGATGGTCAGCGCGTGCGGATTTACTTGAACGGGAATTCGCAGCCCGAGATCGAGACCGAATCCACGGCGGGGTTCCCCGCTGGATTCGACCGTTTGTTCTTCGGCGGACGTTGCGATAACCAGTCGAATTGGGAGGGCCGCCTGGACGAGATCGCCGTATTCGACCGGGCGCTCTCGGTGGAAGAAATCGGCGGTTTGTGCCGCAGCGGATTATAGATAGCTCGTTGGCAGTGAGAACGGGACAGAACGAGGTGATGAGAGTTCTATCCCGCTTCTTCGCTGTGGGCGATTTTCTCTGCAGCCATCACCCATATTCGTGGCCGATTTCGTTGTGGCGGCCTTGAGCGAACCGATCGATTGACACGGCAATTGCGCGGTCGCGAAAGAGGGGGCCATTCGGGTTGTCCCGGTGCCGTAACCGTCTTGTCCCCGGACCAGAATTTACGCGGCTCAGCGCGGTCTTCTGCCGAGGTAAAGCCTGAGCCGTTCATTAAGCAGTTCGTGCGAGATCCAGAAATCAGTCTGCTTCACGCGAGAAAAAGCGTCCTGCAAATCGAGCAGTCCGCGGTCGGCCGCCGATTCAAGCACACCGATGATACCGGTAAAAGGAACGTGCCGGGCTGCTGCAGCTTTTCGCCCGTCCACTTCATCAATAAGCAGCAAATCGGCTTTCAGCTCTTGGGCAAGGCTGATCGCGGCCAACTCACCGGCGTGCAGCGACGGAATCGACTCGATTTTGGATGCTGCCCGCACGAGAAACCAACCGGGAGTCGCAGCGATGAAGCGTTGCACGGCTTCCGGCCGGTTCGCCTTATTGAGTTCCGCCGACACCTCCGGTGGAACAACAACCTGCCCAAAAAGGGAGGGCAACACGTTGATGTGCCCGATGTTGATCAGCACGATCAGAGGAGGACTGTCGGCCACGACAAGCATTACGGGGCCTTGTTCAAGATGCGATCGAGCGTCTGTCGATCGGCTTCAAGATCCGCCATCGTCAAGGAGCCTTCAAACGTTCCTCGCCGCTTCAGATAGGCGTCGGTTTCGAAGCGATCGAGGTTCAGCACTCGGGAAAGCTCCCAATGGCTGAGTTTCCCTCGCCGAAAAAGCTCCAAGGCATAAGCCTCCTTTACGTCGGCATCCAGGTTGCGAACTTCGCGGCGCAGCTTGTCTTCCACGTCGGCAGGCAAATCGAACGTTACGCTGAGCGGCATCAATGAACTCCTCGCATCGCTGCTTGCGACGACTTCGGTTTCATTCCCATCACCATTCTACCCCAATCGGGGACCGTGAGCCAGATGCCCCACGAGTATTGCCACAGCGCACGAACGGCCGCCGGTGGCCTTCATTCGCTAGGAGCGTTTTTGCCCTCCGCCGCTTTGGGCACAGCCCAGTGGCCTTCGCGGTACGTCCGCCGAATCAACGCGTTTGCCTCGGCGTTGTCGACAAACTGCTCGCTGGCAGGGTCGAACACCAACTCTCGGCGTTCGTTGCGGGCAAGGATATTGGCCAAGTGGATCAAGACGGCGGACTGGTGGCCGATCTCGATTTCTGCGTTTGGCTTCTTGCCCGTGCGGATGGCGGCAAGGAAATCGGCCGTGTGTTCCGGCATGGAGTACCAACCGTCTTCCTGCTTGAGCAGTTCGTTCTTGGGACCGTAGAGCTTCCAGCCGCCCATTTTCGACAGGATCATGTAGCCCTCGGTTCCGTAGAAGGCGTTGCCGTTCTCGTGCCCCTCCTGCACGTAGGGGGACCAGATGCGGTGCTCGTAGGCGAGCAACTTGCCTTTGCCTCCGTTTTTAGTCGCCGGGTACTCGAAAGCGACGTATTGCGTGTCGGGAAATTGCTGGTCGTCGTCGAAAAACATCTTGGCGCCTTGGCCGGAGATGTGCGTGGGATGCCCGGGATCGCCGAGACCCCAGCGGGCGATGTCCAACTCGTGGATGCCATCGTTGCCAGCGTCGCCGGTGCCGAAGTCGTACCACCAGTGCCATGTGTAGTGATGGCAGTTGGCTTGGAAGGGCCGCATGGGGGCGGGCCCGACCCAGAGATCGTAATCGAAGCCGTCCGGCGGTTCGGAGGGTTTCATCCGTCCGATGTCGCTCCGCCGCTGGCTGTTCCAGGCCTTGGCCACCAGCACCTCGCCGATCGCTCCCTCGCGAAGCAATTGGATGCCGTTTCGCAGGACCGTCGTGCTGCGACTCTGCGAACCGACGGCCATCACTCGGCCCGTCCGCCGCGCGGCTTCGATCATCAGGCGGCCTTCGCGGATGTTGTGCGCGCACGGTTTTTCGACGTAGACGTGCTTGCCCGCTTCGCAGGCCAGGATAGCAGCCGAGGCGTGCCAATGGTCCGGCGCGGCGACGGCCACCGCGTCGACCGCCGGATCGTCGAGGATCCGCCGCAGATCGCCGACCGCCTGGTCGGCCCCGGACTCCTTTTGGGCGCGGGCCAATCGACCTGCGTCGACATCGCAGACGTAGGCGATTTTCGCGCCGTGGGCGGCAAACTCTTTTGCCAGCACCCGGCCGCGCGACATACCGATCACTCCCAACGTGATACGATCGTTCGCCCCGTGGGCAGTCGGCGGCGCCGTATTCCAGGCCAGCGCCGCTACGCCCGCGGTGGCCGACGCCGATTGTTTGAGAAAACCTCTGCGATGGTGCGAATTCATGGGTTTTGCTCCTGGGCGGCCGGCAGGACATGGATCATCAGCAGACGCGGCTGCCGGCATTCGCTCAGTGTACACGACGGTATCGCAGACGTGTAGCGTTTTTTCTTCCGGGTCTTCAGCGCCCCGGGTGTTCTTGCCATAATGGCGAAATTGTCGCGGAAAGGGGGCGCCCGACTTTGAGCATCGGCCTTAACCTAACGCGGGCTGGGCCCGCAACCCAACGTAGCCTGACTCTCTGAGTCGGGCCGATCAGGTCTATCAATACTTCCCGACTCAGAGGGTCAGGCTACCACGATACGCGCACGGCGCGTAGAAGTTGCGAACAAAGACTCAATCAAGGAGCAGAAACATGCGGCTGGCATTAATCCTTGGCATCGTTGTCGCGGCCTTCGTCGCCGCTTCGCATCCAACGGCAGGAGGCGAATTCGTCGTCGCCCCACAAGGCAGCGATACGGATCCCGGTACGCGGCAGCAGCCGATGGCGACGGTCCAGTGCGCCTTGGAGGCAACGCGCAGAACGCCCGAGTCAGACAGAATCGTCATCCTGCCGGGAACCTACTATCTGACTCGCTCCCTCGAACTCTCGCCCCAAGACTCCGGACTGACGATCGAGGGGGAAGGCACGGGCATCGTCCTCAGTGGCGGTCGACGAGTCGGGGGCTGGAAATCCTGGAAGGGTCGGACCTTGCAAGCGGACCTGGGCGGATTGGACTTGCCGGACCTGGAGTTTCGCCAACTCTACTACAATGCCGGCCTTCAGCCGTGGGCTCGCGTCCCCAATTTCGATCCGCAGCGCCCGCGGACCGGTGGCTTTCTGCAGAACGCCGCGATCGTGGAGGCGGAAACGAAGACGAAGTTCCGCTACCGCGAAGCCGACCTGCAGCCCCAGCGATGGACGCATCCGGAGCGGGCGTGGATCATGTTTCACGACGCGTTGAATTACGAGACGCAACTCTGCCCGGTCAAGGCGATCGACCAGGAGAACCGCGTGGTGGAAGCGCAACGCGGCGTCTATCGTCTGTCGGTCGGAAATCCCTTCTATCTTTGCGGACTGCTGGAAGAACTCGACGCACCGGGCGAGTGGTGCGTCGACCCGGATACGAATACGCTCCACTTCTGGCCTCCGGCGGGCGACCCGAACGGAAGCGATGCGGTGATTGTGCCGGCGCTGCAGTCATTGGTGGTCGTGCGCGGCAAAGCGGCCGAAGGGAAATGGGTCGACCGCGTGCGAATCAGCGGACTGAATTTGCGCGACTCTCGCGGCCCGGCAATCTCGATCTCGGGAGCAAAGCAGTGCGTGATTTCCCGCTGCGATCTTCGCAACGCCGAAGTGGGCGTCTACCTGGGCGACGACACCCACGCCTGCCAGGTCCGCGGTTGCGACATCACGCAGACGCAGGGCGACGGCGTCAGCATTCTCGGCCGCAGCACCGATCACGAGCGCGTGAGCGATCACGTGGTGGACAACTGCTACATCTGGGATTTCGGTTGGGGACGGATCCACAATCGCTGCGGCGGAGTGTACATGCACCGCTGTTGCCGCTCGAAAATCACGCACAATCACGTTCACGACAGTCCCCGCTACGGCCTGGCGATGGACGTGGGCAACGACTGCGAGTTTGCCTACAACTATTGCCATCACGTCAACCTGGTGACCACCGACAGCGGCATCATCGAGGCGGCCACGGCGCTGGACTGGGGGCTGACTGTTGAAAAGCAGCGCGAGCGCCACCGCCCGCACAACTGGGGCAATACGGTCCATCACAACTTGCTGCACGATTCGGGAGGATGGCAGACATCGCCGGATGGCGACCTGGTCTTTCCGGCCTTCACCTGGGGAGTCTATCTCGACCTGGGCTGCAGCGGCTGGCGGGTGCATGACAACGTTTGTTACAACACGGTCCTCGGTGGATTCATGCTCAACGGCGGCACCGACAACGTCGTCTCCAATAACATCTTCGCCGACGGCAAACAGCACCAGATCCAATGGAATCCCTGGCGCGGTTACGTGATGCGCGATAACCGTTGCGAGCAAAACATCTTCGCTTATGCCGGCTCGCCGGCCAACCTCTACGCGCTGAATCGGTTTGAGGACGATTTCGTGGCCTTTCGCAACAACCTCATCCACCCTCGCGACGGCCAAGTCGCGATCCAAGGCGTGCAAGGCTTGCCTCGCCAGGGTGTTTGGGAGGCATGGCAGGCGCGGGGCCAGGATCAGCGAAGCCTGAAGGCGGATCCCCGCTTTGCAGACGCCGCCGCGCACGATTACCGACTCGCGCCGGATTCGCCCGCACCATCGCTGGGGATCAAACCGATCGATCTATCGCAGGTGGGCAACTATGCCGACCCCGACCGCCGCACGTGGCCTCGCCCCGAGATGCCGGTTGTTCGCGATCCGGCCGACTACACGCCCGTCGTCACCCGCGCCCGGCAACCGGCGCTGCGCGACTACGAGGACAGCGCCGTCGGCGAGCGCGAACGGCACGCACACGTCGGCGACGGCGGCGCCGCCGGCAGTGTTGCCGTCAGCGATGCGACGGCCGCCGCGGGCAAGCAGAGCCTCAAGTTCACCGACGCTGCCGGCCTTGCCCAGGTCTATGCGCCGTTCGTCACCTATCCGCTGGAGGTCGATAGCGGACGGTGGCAGGCCGGATTCGACGTGCGACTGGAAGCCGGCGCCGTGTTCGTCTACGAATGGCGCGATGATCCTTACCAATACAACCTCGGCCCCCGGCTCTCCGTCGATGCCGAAGGCCGGCTTTCGGCCAACGGCAAACCTCTGGCTCAATTGCCCCACGCCGAGTGGGTGCGAATCGACTTGGCCTGCGGACTGGGCGAGCAGGCGACGGGAACCTATGACCTGACGCTCCGCCTGCCGGGCGCCGAGCCCGAAGTGTTCCGACAGTTGCCCTGCGCCGCAAAATTCAAGAGCCTCGCCTGTGTCGTGGTGATGTCGATGGCCGAGAAGCCGACGGCATTCTACCTCGACCGTGTGAAATTTCGCCCGGCGGACAAATCCCCCCAGTAGGGCAGCGGTTCGCGGGGCGGGCGGAAACGGTCCATTCTTCGCCGGCTCGACGCATTTTGGCGCGGCGAATCAACCGCCACATTCTCCGCCGTCCCGCCTTCGGTTATAGTAGTTGCATCGACACTTCCCAACCACCGCATCTTTGGAGAACCTCCGATGAAGGCAATTCCAACCGTTATGCTCCTCCTGGCGTTGGCGTGTTGCTCGGTCGCCGCCGAGCCGTCCGACGCGGAGCAAGGCTTCGCCAGTCTTTTCGACGGCCATTCGTTCAACGGCTGGAAGGTCGGAAAGAATCCCGACACGTTCCAGATCCGCGACGGCATGATCGTCGTCAACGGGCCGGTGGCCCATCTCTTCTATGTGGGCGACGTCAACGGGCACACGTTCAAGAACTTCCACTTCAAGGCCGACGTAATGACCTTCCCGCAGGCCAACTCGGGGCTCTACTTCCACACGAAGTTTCAGGAAGAGGGCTGGCCCAAGCATGGCTACGAGGCGCAGGTCAACAACAGCCATAAGGACTGGCGCCGCACGGGCAGCCTCTACGGCGTCGAGGACGTCTCCGACGCGCCTGCGAAGGATAATGCCTGGTTCACCGAAGAAATCATCGTCCAGGGCAAACACATCGTGATCAAGGTCGACGGCAAGACCGTTGTCGACTACACGGAACCGGAAGACGCGACCGGCGACCGCCGACTCTCCCAAGGCACGTTTGCCCTGCAGGGGCACGACCCCGCTAGCACCGTGCATTTCAAGAATCTGCGGGTTAAGGTTCTGCCGGACTGATCAGCGAGGCAAATCATGAGCGGACTGTTAATGATCGTGCTGGCCCTTTCCGCGCAGGATCTGGCGCCGCTGGAAAGCTTCTGCGAGAATCCGTCGCTGGAGGAGGATCGCAATCGCGACGGCGCCCCGGACGGCTGGAAAGCGATGGCGTTCGACTCGCCGGCGCAACTGGCCTGGGATGACAGCAATTCGCACAGCGGCAGCCGCAGCGCCCTCATCCGCGACTCGTTTCAAGCCGGCGACCAGCGCGACTGGAAGCGATCGACCGGCCGCTGGGTTTCGGCGGCCTATCCGGTGGAACCCGGTTCGGAGTACCGGCTCGAGGTTTGGGTGAAGACCAAAGACGTCACCGGCCAGGCCTACGCGCACCTTGCCTGGCAACAGGGCTCGCAGTGGCTCAGCGAAAATCCCACCGAGCGGCTGACAGGAACCAACGATTGGCAAAAGCTCTCGGTCACGGCCACGGCGCCGGTGGAAGCCGATTCGTTAATCGTCTCGTTCAACCTGGCGCGGAGCATGGGAACCGCCTGGTTCGACGACGTGCGGGTAGCGGGCAAGAGCCAGTTGCCGCCTCGCGTCGAGTACGTCTTCAACGACACCGATCGCTGGTTCCCCTTCAACTTCCCTGCGGACGACACCAACCTCGACGCCGTCGACCTCACCTCCTTCCTGGATGCCCCGGCCGGCAAGCACGGTTTTGTTCTCACCAAGCCCGACGGTCACTTCCATTTCGAAAACGGCGGCCGAGCCAGGTTCTTTGGCACCAACGTCGGCGGCACTGCCTGTGCCCCGGAAAAGGATCAGGCGAGAATCGTCGCGGCGCGGCTCGCCAAGTACGGCGTGAACATGCTCCGCTTGCACTCGATGGACGGCCGCTGGGGACCGCTGATCGATTCCGGGCAGCAGACGAGCCAGTCGTTCGACTCGGCGGCGCTCGATCGCGTCGACTATTTCGTCTCGGAACTGAAGCGGCGCGGTATTTACATCTATATGGATCTGCTCGACTACCGCTGGTTCCGCTCGGCCGACGGCGTCGCGCACGGCGACGATTTCAGCCACAACTGGCAAGGATCGATGAAGGGCGCCTCCTGCTTCGATCCGCGGATGATCGAACTGCAAAAGGACTACGCCACCCGGCTCCTCACCCACCGCAATCCGTACACGGGCCTGAGATACGTCGACGACCCGGCCGTGGCCGTCGTCGAGACGACCAACGAAAACTCGGTCTTCTATTTCTTTCGCATGTCCGACCTGTCGCTTCCACACTATCGCGACGCACTTGCCAAAGGCTGGAACGACTGGCTGCAAGAGCGGTACGGCGACCGTGGTAAGCTCGCCGAAGCGTGGCAGGACGGCGCGGGACGGTCGGCGCTGGAGAACGAAGAAGATCCGGCCGCCGGCACGGTAGCCCTGCCGTTCGGCCTGCTCAGCCGCCTCGGCCCGGCCTTGGAGGGGAAAATCAACGAACCGCTGTTGGCTGCGCCACGGGTAAGCGACGTGCTGCGGTTCTTCGCCGAGTTGCAGCAGGACTACTACGGCGAGATGCACGGCCACCTCCGCGACATCGGCGTCCGCGTGCCGATCGCCGGCACCAATCAGACCTTCTTTCCCGCCGACACCTACATCGACGCGACGATGAACGACTTCATGTCGCGCAACCAGTATTGGCGACATCCGTCGGTGCATTCCAAGCCATTTTTCCGGTTTGCCAATGAGGCGATGGTGTCGGTCGATCTGGCGACCCAGCGGAATCCGCTGGCGGTGATCGCCAGCACCAGCGTGGCAGGCAAGCCGCAGGCGGTGGCGGAGTTCAACTTCCCCTGGCCCAATGAGTACCGCGCCGAAGGGCTGTTGATATCGACCGCCTACGCCTGCCTGCAGGACTGGGACATTTTCCTGCTCTTCTCGTTCGATCCATCGGGCCCGAATCTGTCGATGTTTCGCAGCCAATCCGACCCGGCGCGATGGGGCACATTTCCGGCGGCAGCCACGATGTTCCACCGCCACGACATCGCCCGCGGCCGAAACGAAATCCAGGTCGTCCATGCGGCCGATGCCGTTTTCGCCCCGCGGCCCGACACGGCCTACTCCGACTACACGGAATTTCGATTCCTGACGTTTCTTTCCAAAGTGAGAAACGCCTTCTGCGGTGATGTCTGCCGCATCGATGCCGACGCGGCCCTGGCCTGCGGGCCTTCGGCCGACATCGCAATCGAAGGCCCGGCCAAGGTAATCCGCCTCGACGCGAACCCTTGGCAGCGGTGGCTTTTCAAGGAATTCGTCGCCAAGGCCCAGGAGTTGTCTCTGCCGGGCTATGCCGGGATGGACGGCGAAGCGAAGCGGTTCGATAGCGACACCGGCGAGCTATCGCTCGACTACGGCCGCGGGCTGTGTACCATCGACACCCCCTGCACAAAATCGGCGATCGGCTTTCTTGCCCGCGCGGCGGCGGTGGATCTCGGTGGCATGCAGATCCGTTGCCGGACCGAATTCGCAGCCGTAACAGCCACCTCGCTCGACGGCAAGCCGATCGGCGAGTCGGCCCGCGTGCTGTTGACCTGCGTGGCACGGGCGGAAAACACCGGCCAAGGCTTTTCGCCCCCCGCCGAACAGCAGGCGGCTCGAAACCCGATGTCCTGGATGCTTCCGGCGGAGGGGCGGCCACCGGTGATCGCCGAGCCGGTCGACGCCGATATCCGGCTGCCGACGGTCGGTCGGTCGCTCGCCTACGCGCTGGATGCAAGCGGCAAACGAAAGGGAAAGGTCAGTCTGGACGTTCAAGGAGGTGCGGTGCGTTTGAATCCCGCCAACGCCGGGAGCATCTGGATTGAGATCGTTGCCGATGGAGGGGGTTAAATGGCGGATCAGCGGGGATTCAATGTTCCCGCTTTTGTTCCAGCAGTTCCCAAAGCCTCGACGCTTGTTCGTCGCTCAGACCGGCCGCCAATTCTTCGAGTGACAAGCCGTGAAGGCGTTTCCCGATGAGAATCGCCTTCAGCACGCTGGCCAGTCTCTCCTCGGGAACCGCCTTCAGCACGCTGGCCAGTCTCTCCTCGGGAACCGCTTTCAGCATGTTGGCCAGTCTCTCCTCGGGAACCGCTTTCAGGACGCTGGCCAGCACCGCCTCGCCGCGCGCCGCCATAACGTCGGTCTCCACCAGATAGGCTGCAAAGCGAGAACCGGCGAGGCAGAAGACCCCCGGCTCGATTTCGCCGGCTTCACCGCCCAAAGCCGCCAGTTCGGCGCGGAACGCCTCGTTGATTACCGGCGCGACCACAATCAAAGATACCTCGTCATGGGGAAGTCCACCCTTTATCGGTTCGGCGCAACGCGAAAGGCAGGCATCGGTCGGGAGAACAAGAAGCACGACGCTGACCCACCCGAGAACGCCCATCAGCCCGGCTGCTTATCCACCGGAGGCTCGCCGCATCTGGCCTCTGCCTGATGTCAGCAGCCGGGCTGATCGCTGTCCTGGCCGATTGTTTTGCAGTTGCGGCCAATCCTTGATAGACTGATTTCAGGTACTCCACGTCGTAATGCATTCGGAGAAAAACAGCTTATGTCACCCCGCCATCGCCCGCTTGCCGGTCTCTTGCTGACTGCAGCGCTCATCGGCGCCGTCCAAGCCGAGAGAATCCCTTACGCAAAAGACGAAATCTCTCCGCCCACGCCGCAGTGGTCGGCCATCATCGAGGCAAATGCCCCGTCGACGCCAACCGTCGAGGCGGGCCGCCGGAAATTGCTCGTCTTCTCGCTCCGCACGGGCTACGACCATAAGGTCATGCCACACGTCGATCGCGTCGTGCAGATCCTCGGGCAGAAATCGGGAGCCTTCGAAACCACCGTTACGACCGACATCGAAGCGCTGGGGCGCGAGAACCTCGCCTCCTACGACGTCCTGGTGCTCAACAACAACTGCTCCAAGGGCCCGCGGCGGCACTTGCTGCTCGACGAACTCCAGGGCAACCCCAAGTACGGCGAGATGACGGAGGCCGGGCGGCAGGCGAAGGCCGACGCCCTGGAGCAGTCGATGCTCGATTTCGTCCATGGCGGAAAGGGGCTCGTGGTGATTCACGGCGCCCCCACCATGCTGAACCAATCCGCCAAGTTCACCGAAATGGTTGGCGCCGCCTTCGACTATCATCCGCCCAATCAGGAAGTAACCGTTCGCACGGTCGACGAATCGCATCCGCTGGTGGCCGCCTTCCGGGGCAAGGGGCCGTTCATTCATCGCGACGAACCTTACTGCTTCAATGGGCCGTATAGCGCCATGCAGTTTCGTCCGCTGCTCTCGATGGACGTCGAAGGTCTTAAGGATCCGCAAGGGCGGGCAAGTGACATCGTTCGCTATGTGGCGTGGATCAAACCTTACGGCAAAGGGCGCGTCTTCTATTGCTCACCGAGCCATTTTCCCGAAAGCTACGAGAGCGCCACACTGCTCGCATTCATGCTGGACGGCATCCAGTACGCGGCCGGTGATTTGAAGTGCGACGACAAGCCCTGAACATGTCACCTGCTGCAGATGGCTATTGAACCGCGTTGATTTTTTCCTTGCCGACCCACGGCCGCAGCGCTTCGGGAATGGCGATCGAACCGTCGGCCTGCTGGTGGTTTTCCAACACCGCAATCAACGCCCGGCTGATGGCAACGGCTGTGCCGTTGAGCGTGTGGAGGAAATGCGTGCCTTTTTCACCTTTGACGCGGTAACGGGCGTTCAGCCGCCGGGCCTGATAGTCGGTGCAATTCGACGTGCTGGTCACCTCGCCGTAGTCGCCGCGGCCGGGCATCCACGCCTCCAGATCATACTTTCGATACGCGGGCCCGCCTAGGTCGCCGGTGGCCGTGTCGACCACCCGGTAAGGAATCTCCAGGCGGTCGAACAATTGGCACTCCATGTCGCGGAGATGGTCGAGCATCGCCTCGCTCTGGTCCGGAAGCGTGAAGGCGAACATCTCGACCTTGGTGAACTGGTGGACGCGGAAAAGCCCTCGCGTGGCGCGGCCGTGGGCGCCCGCCTCGGTGCGGAAGCAGTGGCTGATGCCGCAGAATTTCAGCGGCAACGACTCGGCGTCGACCGTCGCGCCGGCCAACAGTCCGCCCAGCGGAATTTCGGCCGTGGCCACCAGGCTCAGGTCGGTCCCTTCGAGGCTGTAGATTTGCGTTTCCGGGCCCCGCGGGATGTATCCGGTGCCTTCGAGAACTTCGTTGCGGGCCACGTCGGGGGTCGTCATTGGCACGAAGCCGTGGCCGAGGAGAAACTGCACGGCAAACTGCTGCAAGGCCAGTTCGAGCAGGACCGCCTCGTTCTTGAGGAAGTAGAATCCGTGGCCGGCAACGCGGGCGCCCGCCTCGAAGTCCATCAGATCGAGTCGCTCGGCGAGTTGGACGTGATCCAAGGGTTGGAAATCAAATTGTGTTACGGGAGTCTTTCCCTTGAATCGCTCGAGATTCGCCTTATCGTCGGCGCCGATCGGCGCGTCGGGGTGCGACAGATTAGGAATCGATCTGTGGATCGCCGCCAGTTCCTCGACAACAGCGGCCATGGCCGTCTCGGCCGCTGCGGCCTGCTCGCGAAGTTGCCGCCCTTCCTCCTTGCGGGCCTCGCGCTCGGTCGCGTCTTTCGCCTTGCCGATCGACTTGGAGACCTCGTTGGCCCGCCGGTTCAATTCGTCGAGTTCGGCCTGCCTGGCCTTCCGCAGGTTTTCCAATTCAAGAAAGCGGTCGACGTCGACGCGGACCCCGCGGTTGCGACAGTTCGTCTTGACCAACTCGGCATTCTCAACCACGAACTTGCGATCCAGCATAATCCACATTCCTTCTTATTCGATTAGGCGAATCGAAGGGGGTCGGGAGTCTTTTTTTCGCGTCGGCCGGAAAAGTCGCTATCCATGTTCGAAAGCATCACCCGCCCGACGCGAAAAAAAGACTCCCGACCCCTTCCCGCGTCGACTCTACAATAGCTATTCCTCCGCCGGCCCTCACCGGCGGACTCGGCTCAATTCCTCCCATAACCGGCAACTCGCCTTGATCCCACGGTGAAAATCGGCCAGGGAGAACTTCTCGTTCGGGCTGTGGGTGTTGTCGTCATCCTGCCCCCATCCCAACAAGAGGATATCGACCCCGAGCGCGTCGTGAAAGGTCGACACGACGGGAATCGATCCTCCCTCGCGAGTGTAGAGCGGCGGGCATCCGAAGGCATACTCGACGGCGGCGGCCGCCGCGGCGACAAACGGGCTGTCCAACGGGATCCGCACGCCTGGAGCGCTGTGATGCTCCTCCAACTCCAGTTGTATTCCCGCCGGACACAGCCCGGCGAGCATGGATCGCAGCGCTCGGCTGATCTTCTCCGGATCCTGATCCGGAACCAGCCGGAAACTGAACTTGGCCGCGGCCGAACTGGGCAGCACCGTCTTCGCGCCCTCGCCCTGGTAGCCGCTGGACAGGCCGCTGATGTCGTAGGTCGGTCGGACCCACCTTCTCTCGAGAGTGGTGAAACCTGTCTCGCCGCTCAGAGCGGTGACGCCAATCTGCTGCATATACTGCTGCTGGTCGAACGGCAATGCGGCCAGTTGCGCGCGTTCCTGATCCGAGAGCGGCACGACATCGTCGTAGAAGCCGGGGATTCGGATCTTGCCGTGCTCGTCGATCAGGGCAGTCAAAATGCGGGCCAGGGCGTTGGCCGGATTCATCACCGAACCGCCAAACGAACCGGAGTGCAAGTCCCGGGCGGGGCCGGTCAGCCGCACGTCGAAATAGGCGATGCCGCGCAGCCCGTAGGTGATTGCCGGTTGATCCGGACCGAACTGCGCTCCATCGCTGATCACGACACAATCGCACGCCAGCCGTTGACGATTGCCGCGGATAAAAGGCTCCAGATTGGGACTGCCGATCTCCTCCTCGCCTTCGATGAGAAACTTGAGGTTGAGTGGCAGCCGCCCCTTACATTCTATCCAGGCCTCCGCCCCGAACACGTGCGTGAGCATCTGCCCCTTGTCGTCCGTCGCGCCCCGCGCGAACAGATTGCCGTTGCGGCGTGTCGGTTCAAATGGTCCAGAAATCCAGAGATCGAGCGGTTCGGCCGGCTGCACGTCGTAGTGCCCGTAGACCAGCACGGTCGGGACGCCTTCCACCGGTGGCGATTCCGCATACACCAGCGGATGGCCCGCGGTCGCGATGACCTCGGTCGCAAACCCCTGCCGAACAAAGCGTTGGGCGACCCAATCGGCGGCCTGCTGTATGCCACCCCGATGGGCGGGCTGTGCGCTCACGCTCGGGATCCGCAACAGTTCGCAGAGTTCTTCCTCGAACCGGGCGCGGGACGCCTCCAAGTAGCTTTCGATCGATGACATGGCGTTGAAAATCCTTTCGGGACCATTAGCAATCTTGAGTAGGTTCCGCCACGTGTCGAAATCCCCATCACGCCGGCTGCTGGAATCCTGCCGCGGGCGGGCTGACTTGCCTGCGCGTGGCGATTTGCTGTTAGCAAACACTACAATATAATGAACTCCAGGAAATCCAGCCACTGGGGGCCGCCAACTTCGCGGGTAGCAATCCGCCAGGAGCGGAATATGAGCGACGTCGATTCCAATGCAACGGCCGTTGAGGCGCCTGTGGAGAAAACCGTTCGCCGCCGCAAAGAGAAAGACCGCCAGAAGCCCAAACGCCAGCCGCGGTACAACGTGGTTCTCTGGAACGACGACGATCATACCTACCAGTACGTCATCGCCATGCTGATGGAGTTGTTCGGCTACCCGGTGGAGAAAGGTTTTCAACTTGCCAAGGAAGTAGACACGCAGGGCCGCGTTGTCTTGCTCACCACCACGCTCGAACATGCCGAGTTGAAACGCGACCAGGTCCACGCCTACGGCAAGGACCACGAGATCGCTTCCTGTCAAGGCTCGATGTGGGCGACGGTCGAAGCCGTGGAGAGTGAGTAGTTCGCGACGATGCCCACACTGAGAACGGTTACCCTCGGCTGCAAGGTTAACCAGTACGAAACCGAATTCATTCGCGAAGGACTGCTTCGCCTGGGCTATCGCAACGCCGGGAAAGACGAGCCGGCCGATCTATGCATCGTGAATACCTGCACGGTCACCGGCGAGGGAGATCTCAAGAGCCGCAAAGCCGTTCGGCAACTCGCCCGCGGTAATCCCGATGCCGAGATCGTGGTAATGGGCTGCTACGCGACCCGGTCGCCCGAAGAGGTGGCCGCTCTGCCGGGCGTGGTGGAGGTGCTCACCGATAAGCGAAAACTGCCCGATTTCTTGGCCCGCCGCGGACTGATCGACGTCCCCGGCGGGATTTCCTCGTTCGGCGCCCGTCACCGGGCCTATGTCAAGGTGCAGGACGGCTGCCGTCTGCGGTGCAGCTACTGCATCATCCCCTCGGTGCGGCCCGTCCTCGCCAGCCGGCAGGTCGAAGAGGTGCTCGCCGAGGTCCGTCGTTTACTGGAAAACGGTTACCGTGAAATTGTCCTGACCGGGATTCACCTGGGACACTACGGCGTCGATCTGCGCAAGCAGTGGGCGACCGGGCCTCGCCCGAACCTGGCCCATTTGTTAACCCGGATTGCAGCGCTCAACGGCGATTTCCGTGTTCGTCTTTCCAGCCTGGAGGCGGTCGAACTGACGCCGGAACTGATTGCGGCCATCGGAAATCACCCGGACCGCGTTTGCCCCCATTTGCATATCTCGATGCAGAGCGGTTCCGACGCCGTCCTGGCCCGCATGCGCCGCCGCTACACAAGCAGCCGTTTCGTGGCGCGGTGCGGTCAGGTTAAAGAATCACTGGATTGGCCCGCGCTGACGACCGACGTCATCGTGGGGTTTCCGGGCGAGACCGACGCCGACTTCGAGACAACCTGCCGCGTGGCGGAACAGGTCGGCTTCTCCAAGATCCACGTTTTCCGTTTCAGCCCTCGCCAGGGGACGCCCGCGGCGGCGATGCAGGATCAGGTTCCTACCCGCGTCGTCCAGCAGCGGGCCGCCGAATTGGCCGGCCTGGGGAACCTGCTCAGACACCGGTACTTTGAAAGCCTGCTGGGACGGTCGATGCAGGTGCTGCTTGAGTCTCCGCTGCGGGACTATCCCGGCATGTTGGTGGGCACCTCCGAACGCTACGTGCCGGTCGAGACGCCCGGCGAGCCCGGCCTGATCGGTCGACTCATCCGCGTAACTGCCAAACGCCTGTCCGGCGACCGTGTGATGGCCGACTGAGGTTGGCCCGCGCGGGAAAGGGGAGAGAGACCGACGTTAGAACCTCAAATGTGCCTGAAAACCTCCATGTGATGAGGATCCAGCCCCCTTTGTCGGCCTGCCGTACCTGCACTTTGGGAAATTTAAGACACTTAGGTAGGATGCGCGACCGAAAACCGGGGTTGCCCAACTACTAAGCATTTCGTACATTCGCCGCCGCAATGGATTACCGACTTCGAGAAAGGAAATCACCCCATGCCGGCGGCCGATCGTGGATGCCTTCAAACGGCGTCGCGCGTGCCGATCGCGGACGCTCGTGCCGCGGCGCGGCAGGCGTTCACGATTCTGGAGTTGCTGGTGGCCATCGGAGTGGTCGGGCTGTTGGCGGCAATTCTGCTGCCCGCGCTGAGTGCCGCCCGCGAGGCGGCACGGCGGGTTCAGTGCGTCGATCATCTCCGGCAGATCGGCCTTGCTTTGCACGCCTATCACGACCAGCATGACAGCCTGCCTGCCGGCTGGCAGGAGGAAGCAACGAGGGTGTCCAGCTATGGTTGGGCCGTGTCGCTCTTGCCTTTCTTGGAGAACGAGAATCTCTATCGACAAGTGGACCGCAACCGGCCGCTCGCCCACCCCGCCAACACGGCGGCGCGCCACACGACCATCCCCGACCTGCTCTGCCCCTCGGATATCAGCGAGCCCGGCTTCTTGTTGCACATGGACCATGCTCACGGGGCGACCTCCGGGTTCTCCGCCACCTCGCCCGCGGTCGAACTCCCCACGGCCAGCTACGTCGGTGTCTTCGGCACCTTCGAGGCCGACGACGAGATCCCGTGCCCGCCGGGCGACGGGACATTCATCGGTTCCGAGACGATTCGCTTCGCGGACCTGCAGCGAGGGCTGAGCAATACGCTGGTTGTCGGCGAGCGGACCATGGCCCGCGTTCCCTCCACGTGGCTGGGGGTGGAGATCTTCGGCGAAGACGCCGCCTGCCGCATCGTGGGCAACGCGTGGATCTCGCCCAACTGCCGGCAGTGCGACGAGTGCGAGTTCGATAGCCGGCATCCGGGAGGCGCCAACTTCCTCTGGGGCGACGGCCATGTCAGCCTCCTCGCTGAAACAATAAGCTCCGAGGAATACCGGGTGCTGGCGCAGAGAGCCTCGTTTTGAGAGCAAGGAATTTGTCTCGCCATGAGTGAATCACCGATGCCGGAGCGCCGCCTCACCAGGTGCGAAATGGAAGTGATGGACGTCGTCTGGCGCAAAGGCCGCGCCACGGTGCAGGAGGTGGTCGACGCCTTGGACCGTTCGCTGGCCTACACCACGGTGATGACCACGCTGAAGATCCTCGACGAAAAACGCCACGTCGTCCGGCGGACCAAGCACGGTCGCGCCTACGTTTATCAGCCCGTGGTCAGCCGCGACGAAATCGGGAGAACCATGATCGAGGAATTGGCCGACTGCCTCTTCCGTGGATCGACGAAGTCGCTCGTTCTAAAGCTCATCGAAAGCGAGACGATGTCGCCCGCCGAACGCGACGAATTGAGACTCGCCATCCTCAAACTCGAGGGCAAGCAATGACCTCGACTCAGTTCCTTGAAGTGGCGATCTCGATATCCGTCCAGGTTGCGCTGCTCGTCTTGGCGGCCGAGGGGATTGGACGTTCTGTCCGCGGCAACGACACCCGCTGTCGCTTATGGGCCCTGTGTTATGTCGCCATCCTGCTGGTGCTTGGCGCGGGCCTCCTGCTGCCGCATCCCCGCCTTGCCCGCCCTTGGGCCGCCGTCCATGCCGAAATCGAAGTTGCCGTCGTCTCGACGGAACAATTCGCCGGGGGCGTCCTGTTGACGGTCTGGCTGACGGGCGCGGCGGTTTCGCTGGCGGGCATGATCGTCGGCACGTTTCGCGCCACGCGATTCCTTCGCACTTGTACGGTCCTTCCGCCGGACCGGCTGCCGCCTGGCGCTCGCGATTCCGCGGGGGCCGGCCGCCGCGGCCGGCCTGTGCGGTTTCTCACCAGCGATCGAATAGCAGGCCCTTTCTGCTGGCACTTTCACCGGCCTGCCGTCGTCCTCCCCGACTTTACGCTTCAATTCGATCCCGCGAAGCTCGCTGCCATTCTACGACACGAGCTGAAGCATCTCGACGGCGGCCATCCGCTGCAACTGTTCGTGCAACGGTTGGTGGAAATCGTTTTCTGGTTTCATCCGCTCGTCTGGTGGGCGTCGCGCCGAGCGGCGCTGGCAAGGGAATTCGCCTGCGACGACGCCGCCGTCGATACCCCGGCCGACGTCGTCAATTATCTGCGTTGCCTGCTGGCGATTGCTGAAAAGGGAAGCGCCGAAGGCGGCCGGTCGCCGGCGTCGCTCTTCTTCGGGCGCGACGACAGCCTCATCGCCCTTCGCGCCCGTCGGCTTGTCGCCTTGGCCGAAACCTGTTGCCATCGGAAAACAACGCCCGTCCTGGAATCCGCTGCCCTTGTTGGCCTGCTGGCAGTCGCTTTTCTCATCGGATCGCTGTGGCTGCCGGTGGACGCCCTGGCATCGCCGCGTGCGCGGTGGTCGCCCTGGCCGCGTTGGACGGCGGGCGCCCTGCACGACCTGGGGATTCCCGTCCGCGACTTCGAAGCGTATCACACGCGTGTTTCCCTGGAAGAACTCCGCGAAGCCTGCGCGGCGGAAGAACCCAGAATCATCACGGGTTCACGTCATCAATCGGGGCCGCGGGATCGCCATTGATCTTGCCGAACACCCATCACTGCAACCTGGAAGGAAGACTCGCATGACCATGGTTGGGAAGCCTGGCTCTCGCCGCGTGCCTTGGCGAACCGGCAAGAATCGATCCCCCCGCGCGCTAGACGCCGCTCCGCCGCTGCGTGCCCCCAAGCACACCGGCGGCTCACCGTGGTTTGTGAGATCACGGGCCCTGATCGGTATGGGGATTCTGGCGCCGTTTGCGTATCTGGCTCTGGCGACCCCGGCGATGGCCGTCCCCGGTTCTCTAGCGGCGATGGTTTGGCAGACCGCCGCCTGGTGCCTCTTCCTGACCGGAACGGCATTCCGGTTCTGGGCAACGATCTACATCGGCAACAGCAAAGGCTCGCGGGTCGTGTCGGATGGTCCTTACTCGATCTGCCGCAACCCCCTGTACTTCGGCACGTTCTTGATTACCCTCTCCGTGGCGGCGTTTTACGAGAGCCCGATCTTCGCGGTTGGCGTGGCGCTGGCTTCATGCGTCTACCTGGCAACGACGGTCCGCTGGGAAGAGAAAAACCTTAATGCGCGCCTGGGGAAGGAATATGTGCAGTACTGCCAACGAGTGCCGCGATTCCTGCCGCGTCTGTCCCTCCTGCACAGCCCGCCGACTATTGCCGTCGATGTGCGTTGCCTCAAGATCGAGGCGATCCGGGCGTTGCGATGGGCCCCCATTCCGCTGATCGTCCACCTCATCTCCTACTTCCAGTATCCGCACTGAGCCTCAAAACACGAGTCACCGACACCTACGAAAAGTGCCCATGACCCTACGAGAGAAGTTTGAACAAAGCGGGAACTGGTTGTTTCGATGGCGAAGCTACCTGCCGCTCTTGCTGTTCGTGCCGTTGGTGGTCGAAATGCACCGCAGTCCGTCGCCGATTGCCGGTGGATGGTTCGAAATGGGACGGCAAGCGGTGTGTTTCGCCATATCGATGGTCGGCTTTGCCCTCCGCGTTTTCACGGTGGGCCACACGCCGCCGGGAACCTCCGGGAGAACCACGAGACGGCAGAAGGCGGCTTCGCTGAACACGACCGGTGCCTACTCCCTCCTGCGCCATCCGCTCTATTTGGCCAACCTGTTGATGTGGCTGGGCATCGCGCTGTCATGCTGCACATGGTCGCTGTTGGTTATCTTTCTATTGGCGTTCAGTCTCTACTACGAGCGGATCATGTTCGCCGAAGAGGAATATCTGCGGCGGAGATTCGGCCCGCAGTTCGAGCAGTGGGCGGCGACTACGCCGGCATTCCTGCCGCGCATCGCCAACTGGACCCCGCCCTCCCAATCGTTCTCGATGCGAAAGATCCTTCGCAAAGAATACTCGGGCCTTTTCGCCGTTGTTGCCGGATTCTGCCTGGCCCGCGCGTTCGAACACGCCACGGCGGAAAAGAGGCTCTTCATCGAACCGGCCTGGCTCGTCCTGCTTCTCGCGACGTTCGTCGTGTACTTGATATTGAGAACGCTGCACACGCGCACGCGGCTATTGGCCGCCGACTAAGAGACCCTAGCAAAAAGGAGACATGCTCCGAGCCAATGGTTCGCAAAAAAGAGCAGAGTACGCGTCCTGGCGAGGTGCCTGTCCCCGTTTTGTTAGGGCCTCTGCAAGAAGAACTCAAAAACCCGATCGAGTGAGAAAAGCCCATGCGCCGTCTCCGTCCGAGTTGGCCCGTCATCGCCGCCGCTTTGCTGGCAATCGCGGCGGTGGCGGGCGGGTTGGTCTATCGTCACCAGCACCGCTACAAGCATTTCGCCGTCCACGATCCGGGGCGGGTGTACCGTTCCGCGTGGGTCGACGCCGACGTGGTACGGGAGATCGTTGAAACCTATCGGATTCGCACGGTCGTCAATCTCTGCTTCCCCGGCGAAATGGGCGAAACGCGCTGGATCGAAGAACGACGCGCCGTGGCCGAATCCGGCGCGCGCCTCTTGGAACTCTCCATGCCCGAGTTGTCGGATCCGACCGATCCAGATTATCGGCCGCATATCGAGGCGCTGTCCAATGCCGACAATTTCCCGATGCTGATCCACTGTCAACATGGCGTGAGACGGACGGCAAAGCTCCTCCTGCTCTACGACGTGTTGAATCGCGGCATGTCGGCGGACCGTTCGCTGGCGCAAATGCCGTTGTTCGGTCGTGAGAACCACGGCGACGAAGTCGTGGCGTTTGCACGGCAACTTTTCCCGCCTCGTGAACGGTTACAGGACAGGGAGGGGTTCGGGTTGGTGAATCAATAACCGTTGCGAAATCGACGCGGAAAGGGGTCGGGAGTCTTTTTTATCGCGTCGGCCGGAAAAGCGTCTTTCCATACATGAAAGCGGTGCCCGGCCGACGCGATAAAAAAGACTCCCGACCCCCTTGGCCCCGCCACCGCCGGTAAGCGTGACGGTTATTCCTTCGTCGATCGTTACGGCTCGATCGGCCCCGGCTCGATATCCGTCGAGTTGATCCACCCGGCCTTGAGCTTCTCGCCGCCGGTGAATCGTTCGTAGAATCCGCGTTGCCCGGGTTGAGCATACGGATAGGCGTCGAACACGGCCCCTTCGCCCGACATCCGTGGGTCGCCTTGGACGGTGAGTTCCTCGAAGAGTTGGGACCGCAGCGCGGTTTTGCGATGCTGTTCTTGCGGGTTCATGGCGAGGTTCTCGAGGCAATCGCGGTCGCTGGCGATGTGATAGAGTTCTTCCTCGCCCCGTTTGCCGAACGACCAGTTCCAGAACTTTTCCACCCCGGGAATGGTCCGCGCCTGGAGACATTTGGTTTTCGTGGGGCTGCCGTCGCAGTTGAGGTATCCCGTTTCGGGATTGCCGGCCGGCCATCGCCCCGGCTCGAAGTTCCGCAGATAGAGATATCCGCCCTTGACGATGCCGCGGATCGGGTAGCCCCAATCGTGCGGCCGGCCGATGTCGTGCCTCTCCTTCCCGATGAGCACGTGGTCGCGAGCCGGGTTGACCTGGCCCGACTTCCCGGAGAAGAAGATGTCCGTGAGGCTGTGGCCCTGGCACGGTGGCATCCCGCTGGATTGCGGCGCCACGGCGGCCAACTCCAGAAAGGTGGGGGCGAAGTCGATGAAGCTGACGAAGTCGTCGACGGTGCGGCCGGGTTTCTTGATTCCGCCGGTCCACATGGCCGCCAAGGGGAGATGGTTCGAGTATTCGTATTCCTGCCCTTTGCAGCGAGGGAAAGGCAGACCGTTGTCCGCCGTGACGATCACCAGCGTGTTGTCCAATTCGCCCGCCTGTTCCAACGCCGCGAGCATTCGCTGGAGATGACGGTCGAAGTGCTCGATCTCGAAGGCGTAGTCCAGCATGTCGGTGCGGACGGTTTCGTTGTCGGGCCAGAAGTCGGGAACGTCCTCGATGTCGGAAGTCTGCTTGCCTCCTTTGGCGATCCCGGAGCCGAACTCGTACCCGCGGTGCGGTTCCAGTCCGCCGTACCAGAAGCAGAAAGGCTGTCCGGCGGGACGAGCGGCGAGGAAGTCGTCGAAATTGGCCGCATAGTCGAGCGGCGAGATGCCGTCGGCTGGCGGTTTCGTCTTCTGCCGGTTAAAGGGAATGCCCGTCAACAGTCTTGGCTTGCCGTTGACAGTGCCCGCGTCCCCCGGGGCCCACCCCTTGGCCGTGCATCCGACGAAGTAGCCATGTTCGGCCAGCGCCTCGCTGTACGTCTTGAACTTCGCCGGGAAGTAGCAGACGTGGTTGGCGGCCTCCTCAAGCTGCCAGGAATTGCGGCCCGTAATGATGCAGGCCCGCGAGGGGGCACACTTGGCGTTGGGGGTGTAGGCGTTGGTAAATAAAATCCCTTCGCGGGCGACGCGGTCGAAGCCGGGGGTGCGGACCCACTTGCACCCGTAGGCGCCCATATGCGGATAGGAGGCGTCGTCGGCGATGCAAAAAAGGATGTTGGGACGAGCGGCCTTCGCTGCCGGCGCAGCATGACCGGTCGGAGCTGCAGCGATCGAAACCAACCCGGCCAACAGCCCGGATAGGAAACGTCGGTGTTTGGTCACAAAACGGCTCATCGAATGGTTCTCTGTCAGGGAGGCGGAAATCGCTCCAGTATAAGGCATCGACGCGATTGCGAAAACTACCAGGACGACGACGGAGTAGCACGGATGGCAGAGCCGAGGCACGGATAAGCGAGAAAGGCCGAGGATTTAGGGAGAGACATGGCGGAGCTGAAAGTGTCAGGGACTTTTCTTTCGCTTGGATATCCCGGTGTACAACAAGAACTGACAGAACGATTATCCGTCCGGGCGCAAGTACCACCAAGGCGCTCACTTCATGCTGGACGTCTTCTGAGCGGACTGCCGCCGAGCAATCGCCGGATTAGGGGGAGGGGTGACACTGGGGGCGGCAGAGCAGGGCAATGAGCGTTTTCCACGTCGAGGTGGCAACTATGATCCGGTTTTGACTCTCATGTACCCGTTGCCCACTGTACAGATGCGTCACGAAGAGAATCTCCTTCTCCGGCTCGTCAGTCCCGGGGATCACACCGGTCGCGAAATAAAACTCGCCGTCATAGCCCCGGCTTTCGACATCAATCTCCGAGAGCCCCGCTTCCTGCAACGCCTCACCACAGCGCTCGGCGGAGAGCTTGAAGTTGGGAAATGCGAAAAACCGCTCCAGGCGGTTCTGTTCGGCGGCTTGGCGCAGGGCCTTCATGCCGCTGAAGCGGCCCGCGAAGCGGGAGTAGAAGTCTCGCCACATGGATCACCGCGCCGGTCAGAATGGTTTTTCGGTATGACTTGGCACCTCACGCGATCCAGGGCCGGCGGCGATTGCGAACGCAGTCCAAGGCGAGCACTTCGTTGGCCGTGACCGTGTTCTCGGCGATTTCGTAGTCGAACATGCCGGCAAGCGAGAAATCGGCGCCGTGCTGGAAAGCGTAGGTGAGTCCGTCTTTCGGGCTGATCGCCCCCGCGGCCATCACCTTGAACGCGATCCACGGCTTCTTGACGTTCTCCATGTACCGGATGGTTTCTTCCGGGGTAAAGCTCCAACGGTTGTCGTGGTTGACACTCACGCTCGGGTAATCGGCCGAGTGCAAGGTTTTGACGTAGTAGTCGGCGGGGATGTCGTTTTGCTCGCAGCACTGGATGGCTTCCAGCCGGTGGGCGCCGACCCCTGCCGGCAAGCCCACGTCCTTGGCCGCTTCCACCGCTTTTCGCATCAGGTCGGGACGCGGCGTGCTGAGGTTCCCTTGAAGATCGACTCCGGCGAGCTGATCGCCTCGGACTCCCCAAAGATAGATCGAGTCGGTGCCGATATCGCGGAGCATCTTGCAGGCGTCTCGGTAGGCAACCATGTCATCGGAAATAGCGGCCGTGGGGCAGATGATCCATTTCATCTTGCCGCCGTACCCCTTGCGATATTCCTGCAGCCAGTCGACGACCCCGGCGGCCGTGTGAATGACCACCGCATTGACGCCGTGGGCTTCCGCAATGGCCATCGTCTCGAAGATCTTCTCTTTCGTGTTGTAACGTGCCGCCAGCGTGTAGACGTAGCGCAAGTCGCGGGAGTGCGTATAGTGGGTGAGCAAGTTGCCGCCCAACAGGATGCGGCCGATCGAAAGGCCGGGGGCTAGTTCGGCCTGGGGCACTTGCTGTTGCGGGGTGATCTCGGCGCCCGGCTTTTTCGGATCGTCGCCGCGGACGATGCCCGAGGCCCCGGCAGCCGCCAAGACTGCCGAAGTGGAGGCGGTTTTCACGAAATGCCGTCTTGTTTGTCGATCTGTCATGATAGGGATTCCAGTGATCGGTTCGGTGTGGGGAATGGGATTGCGGTGCCGCTCGGTCTGGGACGCGTTCATGCCCGCCAGGGCCGGCTGCGTTTGCTGTCCGCGCGTGGGATTACTCGCCGGGCCGATTCGGCCGTTTCGGCGATCAGGAAATCGAACATGGCGACCGCGGCAAAATCGGCGCCGCCCTCCAGGGCATACGTCAGCCCGGCTCGCGAATTGATTGCGCCGGTGGCCAGCACCTTGGTGGCCAACCACGGCTTGGTGATCGACTGGAATGCCTGAACGACCTGATCGGGATGGGCGCACCAGATGTTGTCGAAATAGCCGGGCGTCAACTGGATATACTCGTTGCGAACTTCCGGCGGGGTCGGCCGCGCGGTGGGATAGCCGTCCGCGTGAAGTGACTTCACATAGAAATCCAGCGGCAGCTTCGCCTCCTCGCAGGCGGCGACCACCGGCATGGCCCAAGTTCCCACGCCGATGGAAAGAGCAAACTTGGCCGCCGTTTCGATCACGTTGCGAAGCTTGTCGAAGCCGCCGGTGCGAACGAGTTCATCGGTCTCGCACTCGCACGTGTAGTGGGCGACGGCGCCTCCGTCGATGTTGCGTTGGATTGCTTCGGCCAACGCTTCGCCGGTCAGTTTCGGCGAGAGCCGGGCAATAAACTGAAGCTTGCCGCCCGCGGCGTTGTACTCTCGAACAGCCTCGTCGCCCGCGCCGAGGACCGTGTTGATCCCACTGGCCTCGGCGAGTCGGAGCGTTTCCTGGATCCGCTCCGGCGTGTGGTAGGTCCGCGCCAGGCGACTGACATACTTCAGATCACGGCTATGAACCGTTCCCACCAGCGGATTGCCGTCGAACACAAGTCGGCTGACGACGGAATCGCCGAGTTTTCCGCAGGGCATCCCGTTGAAATCCGTATGAGGAGATCCGGGCGCCGGTTTCGTGTTTTCCATGAGCAACTCCTCTGGCAGGTAGTGACGATAATACGAGTTCGCAACAACTTTGTGATCGGGCGTCGTTCAAAGCGGTAGGTACCGCTCGGCAAGCGGGAGCTACTGGGCTATTTGCCGATGGCGTGGTTGTTTTTGGTCGTTTCTTCCTTCAAAACTCCTTGATACTGCTGGATAGCATGGTAGTCAGGTTCGTAGAGCGAAGCCTCTTCGGGCGTCGGGAGCCGCAACGGACGCACGACGCGGAAACCCGGTGCGTAGGGGGCGGTGAATTGCCAGATGCTTTGGGGATCGCGCGGATCTTCCGCTTTCCATTCGGGATCCGAGGCCGTGCGTGCCGCGCTGCGAAGTCCGTCGGGGTCGCTGTCCCAGCATCCGCCGCGAGCCACCAGAGGGTAGACCGTCTGCGGAGCCAGGAAAGGACTGCGCACGGTTCGGCCCGCGACACCGGCGTAATACTCGGGGTCGTACTGGTCCAGCACCCATTCCATCACGTTGCCATGCATATCATGAAGCCCCCAGGGGTTCGGCTTCTTCTCGCCCACCTTCCGGCACTTGTCGTCGGCGTTGTCGAAATACCAGGCGTAGTCGTCGATCGGGGCGTCGCCGAACGAATAGGCCGTCGCCGTCCCGCCGCGGCAGGCATATTCCCATTCGGCCTCGGTCGGCAAGCGATAGTAGCGGCCGGTCTTGGCGGTCAACCACTTGCAGTAGCAGCGGGCGGCAAGCTGGGTCATGCCGAAGGCGGGAAAGCCCGACTTCCCCATGCCAAACGTGACATCGGTGAACGGCTTGGAGGGCCGAGCGATGGCATCGGCGATTGCCTCGGCCTGCCGCCGCGCCGGATCCTTGCAGTTGGCTCCCGCATCGCCCGTATCGTCGGCAGCCAGTCCTTCAACCAGGCCGGCCCAGAGGTTGTACTCGTCCCAGGTGACCTCGCATCGGCCGATCCAGAAGGGTTCGATCTCGACGTTGTGTTGCGGCCCCTCATCGTCTCGCCGATCCGGCTCATCGAGAGGGCTTCCCATGAGAAACGCCCCGCCGGCAATCGGAACCATCTCGAACGTCACGCCACTATCGCCGATCGTCTCGCGATAAGGCTTCATCTCCGCTTCAGACCGGGCAACACTCGCCGGCAAGTGGATCGGAGCGGGCATCCACCGGAGAGTTGGAGTGGCGGTGGGATCGAAGCCGAGCCCCTGCGAAATCGCGTCGGCACAAAGGGCGTTCCCGACGACCAAGAAGACACCAAGACCACACGCACCAATGACGGGAAGGTACTTCATGCTCCGCTTTGCCAGAGGGTGATGTGAAGGAGGCAAAGGATTGGAATTGGGGAGAGCGCTGGCCATCGGACGCCGTCTAAGAATGGCAAAACGGGGACGGGTAGCCTCGCTCCCTGCTTTCCGAGGTTCTCGCAAGCATAACCGGGGTCCAGTCCCCGTCTTATTGGGGGTCCGGCCACAGCGACTCTACCGGCCAGTATAGTCGCGGGCCGATCCCTGTCAATCGAGGCGGAAGCCTCGCGCATGCTTTGCCAGCCGCCGATCCCAGCGGCGATCCTCTTGGCGTCGTGCTTCCACCCGCACAACTATTTTCGCCCGCACCGGGTTCAGGTGAACGTAGCGCGTCAAATCCATCGCGTGCGACTCGTCTTCGACGAGAACCGCTTTGATTTCGTCAGCGTGCGCGGAGAAGAGCCAAGAGTTTAAGAGCCTATCCCAAAACCGCCGGGGACTGGCTCATTTTGCGGAGTCTTCGGAGCAAAATGTGCCTGTCCCCCTCTCCGCCAAGGTTTTGGGATAGGCTCTAAGACTCGATCCCGGTCTTTCCCGCGAGGCTCGCTCGTACGGGCGTCAGGGGCGAATCAATTCCTTCTCGGATAGAACGGTCAGTTTTACGTTTTTGAAAGAGACCTCATAGTCGTGATTCTGCAGCGCGATCTTCCCACCGTTGAGATGGCCGAACCGTTTGTCTTCCTGAAGACGGCTGTTGTTGACCAGGCATTTCCAAAGCGGCGATTCCGCTTTGACGTTGACGGCCAGTTTGTCGTTAAGCCACAGCTCGACATGGTTTCCCATGACCATGATTTTCCCTTTATTGTACCCCAGATGAATCATCGGACCGGCTGCGTCGTAACGATGGAAGATCGTGTAGAAGCTGCCGGTGAAGTAGCGGGGGAGCTTCGGATGGATGGGGCGGTTCGCATCGTCGATGATCTGGTATTCGTGCCCCCTGGCCTTGTCGCCCTCGTTCCAACTATGGAAAAAGATGCCGGAATTGCCGGCAAACGGAACCTTGAACTCAAATTCGAGAATCAAGTCGGCATATTCGCCTTTGAGAAACAGGTCTTTGTTGCCGCCCAGACGTCGGATTACGCCGCCTTGGATTTCCCAGTCCGGATTGGGATTCCCTTGGGCGTCCGTCCAGTTTCCGGCCTCCGCATCCAGGCACAGATCCCGCGTCGCCCCCTGAGCATAAGCGGCGACGATGTTCCCTTTTTCGTCTGGCACGGAGTAAACGCCGTCTTTGAACGTCGCCACAGGCGACGGCGGCCAGTTCTGCTGGGCTATCGCAAGGCCGGATAAACTTGAAACCAGACAGATAACCATCAATACAGTTCTTGTTTCTCTCATTGGCTTTCCTTTCTGACGATAATGGTCAATGATCTGATAAGACATCGCCTTTTGAGCGGCACAGGCACACACCCACTAGGTGATCGACCAGGGAGGCAGTCCTGGTTGGCCGCGAACCAGCCGATTCGCTTCGTCATCGCCGGGGACTTCTTCCTTGACGGGATCCCAGGCCAGTTTTCTACCCAACTGGCACGCGATGTAGCCCAATTGCACCAAGGTGCTGGCCCGATGACCCACTTCGGCGTCTTCGAGTGTCTGGGCGCGCGAGCGGACGCATTCGATGAAATCCGTCTTTTCGTTTCTCAACTGGAATGGGAAATCCTCGTACTTGACTTCGGCGTCCAGAATGGATTTCGGCTCCGCAGCAATCCGATTGGGGCTTCGCCAACCGCAAATCCATCCTTCGGTTCCCTCAAACCGTATGTATCCTTCGCCGTCGGGATACTCTTTGCGGCCAATGTAGTCCACCTCGACGCCGTTTGCATAGCGGTAACGGACCTGGAACTCTTCGAGGACGTTGAAGAGCCGGTCGGCCGGCGGAAACGGCCCATGACCTTCCACTTCCACCGGACCGCTCCGCTCGGTGCCATTGCCCCATTGGACAAGATCGGCCGGATGGTGGCCCCAATTGCAGATGGCTCCGTCGCAGTAAAGGCGATTGTTGTACCAGCCGGGACGCCCGATCTTCTCGCAGGGATGAACGCGTTCCTCCGTGTAGGGGCGTCGCTCCGCCGGGCCTTGCCACATTTCGTAGTCCAATGTCTTCGGAACCGGCATGGTCGCTTCGTTGGGCGTTGGAACGGGATAGATGGGCACCGCGAAACGGATCCTCTTGAGTTGACCGATCTTGCCCGTCCGAACCAGGCTTGCCACCCGAAACAACTCCGGTTCGGATCGCCAATTGCTGTCGGTGCGGAAAACGATCTTTGACCGGGCCGCGGCGTCGGCCAATACTCTGCCGTGGGCGATCGCCAGTCCAATCGGCTTTTCGAGGGCCACGTCCTTGCCGGCTTTGATCGCGGCCAGCGCGATCGGCACGTGCCAATGATCGGGCGTACTGATCATCACGGCGTCAACGTCCTTGTGGGCGAGTAATTCCCGGAAATCGGTGGTGCGAAACGTGTCTTTCAAGAGTGCCACATCCCACAGGTTCTTTTTTGCCACCGCGGCGATGTTGGAGACTCCCTCCACGCGCAGCCGCCAACGATCGACATCGCACAAGGCTACCGTCTTGCAGTAGCCGGATCGCATGAAGACCGACATGTTTGCGTGAATGGCCTGTCGGCCCAACCCGATGAAACCAATGCCAATGCGATTGCCGGGCGCTGTTTGGCCGTTGAAGCCCAAGACGGCCCCCGGCACAAACAGGGGCGCCGCGACCGCGCCGGCAGCCTGGCCCAATCGGGCCAAGAACCGCCGCCGCGACGTTGCAGTTCGCAAGGACGAAGGATTCCCGTTCGGAAGAATCTGTTGTTCGGCGCGCATGGGGTGTTCTCCCGGTTGAAGGATTGCGAGAAAGCGATTGAAAACAGTAATCGGACCGGTGGCTTCACGAAGATCTTTCCAGACGTGTCATCTCGCGGGGCTGCTCGTGGCAAGTCGCTACGGCAGGCAGGACTCGAAACGACTGATAGCCGGCGCGGTCGGTAAAGAACCATTATCGCCATCGGCAACCAACGGCGTCAACGATGGATTGTGGTTTCCAGGCATCTGGCAGATCGCCAGCCAGAACTTCAACAGGCTCTCCAAGTCGATCCGGCTCCCTACCGAACGATCGTCGCTGGCCATGCTGCCGACCCCAGCGACCACAACCTGTAGGGGGTGGTGATTTTGGAAACTCGGCATCCTTGACCGCCACATTTTGCATGCCGATTTCCGTGCAACTTGCTGCCGTCCCTGCCAGAACAGAATAGAATGCTGATCGTCGATCGTGCATCGACATGGACCGAAACCTCCACCATTCGCGCCCGCGCGGGGCTGTCGCCTCCTCGGTCCGTGCCTCCGCCCATCCATTCGCATCCTTATTCGACGGAGGCGGCCAAGTGACGCCAGGGCAGGTCAACCCGGCAGAGGCTTGCATTTCATCCTCCTGCGCAGTCCAATGTCCGCGTCGACTGACCGCATTACCAGTTTTCCATCCCCACCGGGAGAGAAATGCCATGTGTTCCCACCACGATTGCAGCCATTGCGGAATCAACCGCCGCCAGTGCATGGAACTTCTGTCGATGTCCGCCCTGGGGCTTGGCGCGATGGCAACGGCCACGGTCGCCGCGGCCGAGAACAGGGCGGAAGTGTCGACGGCCGACGTGATCGACGCGAAGAAGCTGCGGCCGGCGCCCGAAGTGCGTATGGCAGCGGCCTTTCTCGAGCAGCCGCGGCCCTATTGGCTGGGCTGGCCCGGCACAACCTACGACCTGGACGCACACGAGAAGGAATATGCCGGCCTGCTCGACCAATCCGCCAAGAAGCTCGGAGTGGCGATGAAACTCGCGCCGAAGCCGCTCGGCGATGAAGCGGCGCTGGGGGCCTGGCTTGAGCAGGTCAAGGCCGAGAAGCCGCACGGCCTCTTGGTCATGCTCCAGCACATGCAGTGCTGGAAGTGGATCGAGCAGATCGCCAGGGAGGGGATTCCCACGGTCGTCTTCGCCCCCGTCGGCACCGCCTTCACCGGTCACGTCGGCCGCGCGGCGAGGCTGCCGGGCGTTCACGTCATCTCGTCGCTGGAGTGGCCGGCGGTGGAAGACGCCTTGCGGATGGTCCGCGCCAAGCGGCGGTTTGAGGAAACCCGCGTCCTCTGGATTCGCGGCAACGAGCGGAACGAAACGGTGATGGACCGCCTGGGAATCAAGGTCCGCGCCATCCCTCGCGATACGTTTAATCTCGAGTTCGATAAGCAGCCCGTCACGAGCGAGGTCAAGGACGTCGCGGCCGATTTGCGGAAGCGGGCCGACAAGATCGTCGAACCGACGGAAACCGACATCATCAATTGCGCCCGCGCCTACGTCAATGCAAAGCGATTGCTGGTGGCGGAGAAGGCCAATGCTTTGTCGATGGACTGCCTCGGCATGGTCAGCGCGAAGCTGGTGCCGACTCCGCCTTGCGGCGGCTGGACGCTGCTTCAGGATCAGGGCATTACGGCCGGATGCGAAGCGGACCTCTTCGGGGCTGTGTCGCTGATGCTGACCAGCTACTTGGTCGACCGGCCGGGCTACATGAACGATCCGGTTCCGGAAACCGCCAAGAACCTGCTCATCGCTTCCCACTGCACCTCAGGCACGCGCCTGGAAGGCTTCGACAAGCCGGCGGCCCCCTATATTATGCGCGACCATTCCGAATCGTCGTTGGGAGTTGCCATGGAAGTGCTCTGGCCGGAAGGGCAACCGGTGACTCTGGTGCGTTTCTCCAATCCCAATGAGTTGATCATCGACACGGGCAGAGTGGTCAGCAACGTCCAGACGCCGCCCGCCGGCGGCTGCCGCACTTCGGTGGAGATCGCCATGGACCACATCGAAGACTGCCGCGACGTCAAGGGATTCCACCAGGTGGTATTCCTCGGAAACCACCGCCGCATCCTGCAGGGATTCTGCGAGCTTTATGGCATCAAGTACGTTCGATCGCCGAGGCTCTCCACATTCGCCGACGGAGGTGTCGTATGAGAAAAGCGGCATGTCTTGCCAGCCTCATGGTCGTTGTCGCCACAGCATGCGCCCGTGGCACCGAGGCCGTTTCGTTCGATTCGCCCGGTTTTCCGCCTTCGCGGATGGAGGCCGGTGGCCGGCTTGTGGAGGATTGGGGAACGCTGACGGTTCGGCTCAGCGGCGACGGAGTGGCGGACGGTCCCACCACGGTCGAAGCGGTGAAACTGGATGACGTCATTCCAGCCGCACGCGCATCCGCGGCCCGCGGCGCCGTGAAGTTGATCTCAACGGCCTTCCGTTCCCCGACGTTTCCCGGCGGTGTCGACGTGTTGACCGTGCGCGTCGAAGAGGTGAAGAGCCGGCCGGCGGAGGTGACCGTCGGGCTGGACATCGCTCCCAGCGCTCACATCGGCATGCGAACCGTGCGAATCGGCGGCCGGACGATCCTTACTTTGCCCGCCGAAGCGGTCCAACAGCAGGAATTGCTGGAGTGGGGTTATTGCGACGAGGCCGTGTCGCTGCCCGGTTGGGCAAAGCCCCAGGGCAAGTGCGACCCGGCCTTCAAGAACATCCGAGCCGGGATGGGCGGTGTGCCGATCGCGTATCGCTTTCCGATTGCGGCGGGCGGCGATGCGCACGTGGTGCTCGGCCTCTGCGAAAGCCACTGGGGCGAGTCCGGCCAACGGCCACTCGTCTGTCGCGTGGAGGGCGCCGCCCCGCAGCAGGTCGATCCGGTTGCCAAGTGGGGCCAGCACAAGCCGGGCCTCTTGGTGTTCGCGGCCAACGACCAGAACCGCGACGGCAAGCTGGAAATCACGGTCGGTACGCCGCCGGGCGCCTTGGATCGGAATCCGATTCTCAATGGGATCTGGATCTTCGCGAAAGGAGAAACGCCGGATCTCAAAAAGGTGCTCGCCGGCGAACTCAACGCAACGGCGCTCCGCTATGTCGACGTGGGGGGCGACAACGACCAGTCGATTTTCCCGCCTGGCAAGTTGGAGTACCGGCTCAAGCTGCCGGCCGGCGGCGCGGAAGAGTTGACCTTCCTCGTCGCCAGTCCCGGCGGCTCCGCGCCGGTGCCGGAGACCAGCGCGTGGACCGCCGAGACGCTCCGCCGCGCCGCACGCGAAGTGTGGCGTGATTGGCCGCGGAAGTAGATTGCTCGGGAATGGCGTTGATGTAAGGGAATTCCCAGTGGAAAGCGGTCATTGGCCGTGGAGCACTGCTTCTGATGCGACGGGATCGTCTGTCGTTCGACAAAAGCGCCGGGCCGTTGACGGCCGCCCTCGCGGGAGAGCAGAATAGGGGCTGACGTGACCTCATGGAGTATCAGCAACCTTGTGTGGGAGAGAAACGATGCGACTGGGTGCGATTCTGGCGGTGGCGGTGGCGTGGGTCGGCGGATTGGGATTCGCCGCAGAGGGGGCCGGCGGCTGCTGCGCGACTGAGGAGGCGAAAGAGGGCTTCGTCGCGCTGTTCAACGGAAAAGACCTGGACGGTTGGCAGGGGTCGACGGACGGCTACGTGGTCGAGGACGGACTGCTGGTCTGTAAGAAGAAGGGGGGCGGCACGCTCTTCACGACGAAGGAGTACGGCGACTTCGCCTTTCGTTTCGAGTTCAAGCTGGAACCGGCGGCCAACAACGGCGTGGGCATCCGCACGCCGCTGGGATGCAATCCGGCCTACTGTGGCATGGAGATACAAATCCTCGACACCGAGTACAAGAACATCCAGCCGTGGCAGGCGCACGGATCGATCTACGGCGTTGTGCCCGCCAAGACGGGATTCCTCAAACCGGCAGGCCAGTGGAACAGCGAAGAAATCCGCTGCGACGGCCGCCGCGTCACCATTACGCTCAACAGTGAGGTGATCGTCGATGCCAATCTCGACGAAGTGAAGCCGATCGACGGCCACGAGCATCCGGGACTGAAGCAGGAGAAAGGCTACCTCGGTTTCCTGGGCCACGGATCGCGGATCGAGTTTCGCAACATCCGCATCAAGACGCTGTAGTCATTGGCCGCGCAAGCTCAACAGTCAAATTGGCGGCAGCGGCGCCAACCGCACCCTGCTGCTCACTCCTGTGCTGGTCCAGCGAGTTTTCGGAGTGAACGGATGGTCACAGTCCCTAACGCTGCGGATAGAGCATGCGATCATGCAACAGTGGGGAGCTGCTAACAGAGAACGGAGCCGTCGGTGAGGACAGATA
>JAAYEH010000260.1 GCA_012728855.1 Rhodopirellula sp.
AGAAGGCCCTTACCCGCTTCCGGCTCCGCGGTTTCGTTCAACTGGTTTCTATGCTGCTCGCTCCCGGCCACGCGTTTATCGATGGGGACTCTTTGGCGGGAGCGAGCAGCATAGAAACCTTAACGTTCTCGCCCGCCGCGAGGACGTGCGGCGCGACTCTCTCGTACATAGGGATCAGGTGTGGCGAAGGAAGGCCACTGGGCTATCGACCAGCAGCGAACAACGAATGCGGCATAAACTACCCCGAGATCCCGCTGAAGACGGCTGGAGGCAAGAATCACCGTTGGAATCTGGTCTGCAAAACGTAACCCGACCAAGAATTCGCCGGAAGGCCCTTGACGCAATGGGCTCTCTCAGGGATGGCGGCTCGGTGCAAACAAACGAACCGCAAAGCGGTTCCACAGGGGCTTGTACGATCCCGTTGGGATCACTCTCATCAAGTGCAACGGTCACGTCCGCGGTCTGGCGGCGGCTTGGAAGAACCAAGTCGAGCGGAATCCGTTGCGGGCGAACCTCGTCGCGAAGGCGGAGGACTGGCGCTGGTCGTCGCGGCGGATCCTGGGCCGCTCCGAGGAGCCGGAGGAGATAGGATTCGTCGAGCATTTGGGGATCCCAGAAGCCGTGCAGGAAAACACGAGATATCGGGCTATCAAAGCAGAATGCCGCCTTTCACAGCCTGGATAGCCTTCGGCAGACATCCGTTGCCGCACTTCCAGGAGAGCTTCCTTCTGAATCGCAGCAAGATCATCAAGCGTCCGTCGATCAGAGTGCCTCCGATTGCTCACCCGTACCGCCTCACTTTACAATAACGGTTTATTCCGAATCTCGTGACAGGTGAGAAAGCAGCTATGAAAACCGATCTCCGAAGCATTGCGTTTGCCGCGTGGACGGTCGGCGCGGCGGCGGTGTGCGCGGCTCAGCAGGCCCCAGTCACCGCGCCGAGCGAAGTGCCCGGCGTGGTGATCGACCACATTCCGGTCTCGAAGGGCGTCTATATCGGCTCGCCGAGCATCGCGGTACTGCCTGCCGGCGACTATGTGGCCTCGCACGACCATTTTGGCCCGAATTCCAGCGAGCATACCAGTGCGCTGACGGCCGTCTTCCGGTCGGCCGACCGTGGAAAGACATGGAAGAAGGTATCGGAAGTCCAAGGCGCGTTCTGGTCGAGCCTCTTCGTCCATCGCGGCTCGCTCTACCTGCTCGGCCCCGACCGGCATCACGGCAACATCCTCATCCGCCGTTCGACCGACGGCGGCGAAACCTGGACCACGCCCGCCAGCAGCACGACCGGCGTGCTGCGCGACAACGGTGAATATCACTGCGCACCGATGCCGGTGCTCGAGCATGCCGGCCGGCTCTGGCGAGGGTTCGAGTGGCGCCATCCGCCGGTCGCCTGGGGCATCAACTACCGCGCGAGCATGCTGTCGGCGCCGGTCGACGCGGATCTGCTCGACGCAGCGAGTTGGACGCTGGCCGAGCCCCTGCCGAGCGACCGCTCATGGAACGGCGGCGACATGGGAGCATGGCTGGAGGGCAACGCCGTGGTCACGCCAGCGGGCGAGCTGGTCGATATTCTCCGCGTGCAGACCAAATCGCCCGATGAGAAAGCCGCCGTCGTCCGCGTCAGCGCCGATGGGAAGAAGATGTCCTTCGACCCAGAGACGGAGTTTGTGAGCTTCCCCGGCGGAGCGAAAAAATTTGCCATCCGTTTCGATCCGCAGAGCAAACTCTACTGGTCGCTGGCGAGCATCGTCCACGAGCGCCACCGCGCCAACAACCCCGGCGGCATCCGCAACACGCTCGCGCTGCTCTGCTCGGCGGACCTGAGGAATTGGACCGTACGGACCATCCTGCTCTACCACCCTGACGTGAGGAAACACGGCTTCCAGTACGTCGACTGGCTCTTCGAGGGCGACGACATCATCGCCGTCTGCCGCACCGCCTACGACGATGGTCAGGGCGGCGCGCACAATGCCCACGACGCCAATTACCTCACCTTCCACCGCGTGGCCGACTTCCGCCGGCTTACGATGGCCGACTCGGTGCCGTTGACGACGGCGGGCGACGTCCGCAAAGAGACTGCGGATCTTGTCGTCACGGGATCCGGCTTCGAGATCGCCCGACTGGAGGAAGGCGGTAAGGCGTTTTCCAACCGCCAGTATGTTTGGGAAAACGTACCGCACGACTTTCGCGGCTGGAGCTACACGCGGACCGGCGGTGGCGAGCCGGCGGTGATCACGGTGCGAGCCAAGCGGGACATCACGCTTTACGTCTCGACCACGCCGGCGCAGGCGAAAACGATGTTCGGCGATGCCGACACGAGCGGCGCTACGTTCCACTACACCGACAAGGGAAAGACCGCCATGAGCGTGTTTCCCCGCACGCTCCGCAGCGGCCAGGAAATGGTCGTGCCGCAAGGCAACTGGACCGGCACCTTGGTCCTTCTAGCGCCCGAGGAGCGGCCATGAGTCTACAGGCGTTGTTCCTGGCTGCTGGTGCGATTTTGGCAATGGCAATGGAACTGACGAATCGGCAATCGACAGACGAATCCTATCCGTCCGAGATCCAGGTCACCCGTGGCTCGGGCGGGCGGATCCTGACCAATACGGCCGTCTGGTCGCCGGACAGCCAATGGATCGTCTACGACACCCGCAGCGACCCCGCGGGCGAGAAGTTCGACGGCGAACGGATCGAGATGGTCAACGTCAGTTCCGGCGAAATCCGCGTGCTCTACCAATCAGTCAACGGCGCGCACTGTGGTGTGGCCACGTTTCATCCGCACCAATGGCGAGTGGTATTCATCCTCGGCCCTGAGAATCCGACAGCGGATTGGTCTTACAGCGCCTATCACCGCCGGGGCGTCGTCGTCGATGCCGCCCGGCCTGGTTCGGCGGTGAATCTCGACGCCCGCGACCTCGTGCCGCCGTTTACGCCCGGCGCACTCCGCGGCGGCTCGCACGTGCATGTGTGGGATGCCGCCGGCCAATGGATCAGTTTCACCTACGAGGACCACGTGCTGGCGCGCTTCCAGGAGCCGGGACCGGACCACGACATGAACCAGCGCAACATCGGGGTGTGTGTGCCGGGCCGTCCGGTGCGCGTGCCGACGACGCATCCTCGCAACCACGACGGCGAGTCCTCCTCGGTGCTCGTCACGCACACGACCACGACACCGCGGCCCGGCTCGGATGAGATCAGCAGAGCATTCGAGGAGGGCTGGGTGGGCGAGGGCGGATACGTCCGCGCAGACGGCACCCGGCAACGGCGTGCGCTGGCGATGCAGGGGCACGTCGTTACCGCGAAGGGCGAGACCATCTCCGAAGTCTTCGTCGTCGACCTGCCCGACGATCTCACGCAGCCCGGCGGCGGGCCGCTGGCCGGCACCCAGAGCCGGATGCCGCTGCCACCGGCGGGCGTAAGACAGCGGCGGCTGACTTTCACCGCCGGCCGAGAGTATCCCGGTATTCAGGGGCCGCGCCATTGGCTGCGAAGCCCGCCGGACGGATCGCGGATCGCGTTTTTCATGAAGGACGACAACGGCCTTGCGCAAATCTGGACCGTTTCGCCCAACGGCGGTGAGCCGGTGCAGCTTACCCGCAACCGGTGGCCGATCGCGTCGGCGTTCACCTGGAGCCCGGATGGCCGCCGCATTGCGCATGTGATGGACAACAGTGTGTGCGTGACGGACATGGCCACCGGCGCGACGACACGGCTGACGCGTCCGAGCGACGATGCCCACCGGCCGCGCCCGGAAGCGTGCGTGTTTTCACCGGACGGGACGAAGATCGCGTTTGTCCGCCGGGTGCCCTCGCCCGACAACCCGGCCAACCAGGTCTTCGTGGTGAGTCTCAAGTAGTCAAGTAGATCGGATGAGAGGTGGTGACATGCTGCGAAACGTGGCCTGGTTCGGCTCGGCGATAACGATCTTCTTTCTGACCGCTGCATTGGTCCGGGCAGAGTCCGTATTGGAATTACCCAAGGAAATCCCGGTTACCCGCGATGTGGACGTGGTGATTGTGGGCGGCTCGGGAGGAGCGGTGGAGGCGGCCTGCGAGGCGGCCCGTCAGCGAGCGAAGGTGTTTCTGCTTGAGGCGCGGCCATACCTGGGAACCGACATCTGCGCGACACTGCGGCTCTGGCTCGATGAAGGCGAACAGCCAGAATCCCGGCTGGCCACGGCGTGTTTCGGCGAGCAGCGTCTGGCTACGCCATGCACGGTCAAGGCCGAGATGGACAACGCCCTGCTGTCCGCGGGCGTGGAATTCCTCACTGGCTGCTACGCCACTGAGGTGTTGCGCGACAGCGCAGGCCGCGTGGCAGGGGTGGTCATGGTCAACCGCAGCGGCAGGCAGGCGGTCCGGGCAAAAGTGGTTGTCGATGCGACGGGCGAGGCGACGGTGGCACGCCAGGCCGAAGCCGGCTTCAGGCCCATGCGCCCCGGGAAGAAGACGTTCACTCGCGTGGTGATTGGCGGAGCGATGCGAAGCGGCCGGAGTGCATCGGTCAAGGAGCGGACGTTCGCCTGGCGCGCGGTGAAGCAGGGCAACGAGCCTCGACCGGTCTACGAGTACTCACTCGATATCGAGATGCCGGACAATAGTTTGTCGGCAATGGCTCTCTCCCGACTCGCCGCTGCTACTTCTGGAAGATGCCAAGGGGCCGTGTTTCCAAGCCGACTTGCCCCTGCGATGCCTGCTGCCGGCGGGCCTGGAAGGGATTCTGGTTGTCGGTCTGGGCGCTAGCGCCCAACGCGACGCAATGACGCTCATTCGCATGCAGCCGGATTTGCAGAACCAAGGGTATGCCGCCGGTTTTATCGCGGCTGCGTCCGCCCGGGCCGGCGGACGCACGCGGGCAATCGACGTAAAGGCTATCCAGAAAAAGCTGGTTGCCGAGGGGGTGCTCGACGATCGCGTCGCTGCCGACACCGACTCGTATCCCATCAGCCCGGTGGAAGTCGAGCGCGCCGTGTCGGCCGTGGGGCGACGCGACGGCGGCGACCATCTCAGGGCGCTGGCGGTCGTGTTGGCGCATCCCCGTGAGGCGTTGCCCCCACTGCGCGCCGCCTACGAGTGTTCCGGTGGCGCGGAGCGGCTGAATTACGCGCGAGTGTTGGGCGTCTTGGGGGATCCGCTCGGCGGGTCGGCCCTGGCCGCCGCGATCGACGCCAAAGATGGCTGGGACAAGGGCTCGGCCTTAACCTCACAACGCAATACCGGCAACACCTTTAGCGAATTGGATCGGCTGGTGATCGCTCTTGGCTTCAGCCGGGCTCCTCAGCGGTTGGATTGCCTCTTGCGAAAGCTCGCGCGATTGCAGCCCGCGGACGAGATGTCGCACTACAAGGCGATCTCGCTGGCCCTATGGGACGATCGACCCCGTGCCGCCGCCGCGCCTCTCGCCCGTCTGCTTGAGCAACCTGGTTTCACGGGCCACGCGACCGTCGAGCCGGTGGTAAGAGAGAAGGCGACCGGCGGCCAGATCGTCCGGCCCGCCGACCGGCTGCTGACCGCGATGGAGGAAGAGCGAGCCGGCAAGGCCAATCTCAATCGGGCCATGAAGGAGCTGATGGTAGCGGCCATGCTTTTCCGCTGCGGCGACTCGCAACGCCGTGGCGAGACGATCCTGCGGCAGTATGCGGAGGATGTACACGGGCATTTGGCCGGATACGCGCGCCAGATGTTAGGATCAGCAAACGAATCAGGAGCGGCGAATGACTAACGGTCGCACTTACCGGCGGACGAAGACAGAGTGTGGTTTGTCGTCTGATTGCGCCGTTGCCGTGGGCATCGAGACGAGTGCATGCAGGATCGCGGCGACAATCGCTGCCCGGCTTCGGTGATTCCATCGCATCGAATTGCTCCCCACAAACGTTAATACTCAAACTGTAAGTGCGGCAGCCCTGGAAAGGGGACTGGCACCGAGCGGCAGGCGTTTGCCTGGCAATTCCGGGCCAAAACCACGCTCGGAGCCAGTCCCCTTTTCAACTCCGTTTACAGTTTGAGTTAATAGTTGTCGACCGCGGCATGTGCGGCGCGGCATATCGCCAAAGAGACATTAGTGAAGTATCGAAGCGTCATGGCGCGATCTCTCTTCTGTGGAACTCGAGTGTCTGCCCCACTTGCGTATCCAACTCCACAATGCTCTTCGAATCCGGCTTCAAAGGTATCAGGCTGCCGTCGGTGCCGACTATCTGGATTTCCGGCCAGGGGCTCTCCAGCCGCAACCGGCCGCCCGCCGTCGACTCGACTTGCACCGGTCCGACGCTCCCGTTTTCACAGGCTGCCGAGACGAGAAACCCGCCCTGGGCCCGTAACTGATGGAAACGGGCAGGCTGGTCCAGCGGCCAGGCGGGAAACACCCGCACCAAGTCGGCGACGCTTTGCAGCAACAGGTCGTTGATCGCCATCGGGGCGGCGAACTGTTCCGTGTAGTGGCCGAAATCGTTGAAACGGTATTGTGGCTCATTGCGGTTGAGTGTGAGCGTGCCGTTGGGACGCAGTCGCGAAGTCAACTCCTCGCGAACCCACGGGAGCGTTTCGGGCATGCTCAACCGCGCCCGCGAAACGGCGAGCATGATCGCCGCATTGTTGCCGTTGAACCGCAATTGTTCTATAGTCCGTGCGAACAACTGCTTCTGCGCGGCAGGCGACCAGAAGGTGACCACGTCGCCGGGGAAAACCGGAGTTGCCGGCACCGAGATATTGTATTGGATCGGCGGCGCACCTTCGACGTCGACTACCACAGTCGGCTCGTCGCCCGAAAGCGGATAGTCGGGCAGCAATGCCGTAGCTTCCTTCCACCGGGATACGAGGTCGGCATCGCGCCCGAGTGTTTGTGCTCCTTCGATCGCTGCCTGGAACACGTATCGGAACATGCCAAGGCAGAACGCGCCATTGCGGTTTCGTTCAAACTGCTTCGTCCAGCCCCAATGCTCCGGCGAGACGGTGGGCCCTAGTACGACTTTGCCATCGGCGGTCTTTTCGCACTGTTTGATGAAATTCGCCTGGAAGGTGGCGATATCGCGAACCACCGGATAGGCGACCTCTTCCAGGAATTCTCGCGAGGGCTCGTACTTGTAGTGCCACCAGACCGGCTGCGCCGAAAAGGCGGCAACGCCGAGCGTCCAACCCCACACGTGATGGATGTACTGGCGCCGGGTCGCCCCCTCGCACGCTTCCGGCGGCGGCTCATAGGCGAACAGGACATGTGGTATGTAGGCCCCATCGAAGCCGAACAACTGCTCGCACAACCACCTGGCCCGCGGCAGATAGTCGACGATCAGGCGGTCGTACGGTTCGGACAGCTCCGGATGGTTGCTGCTGTAAACAGACCAGTAGGTCGACTGGATGTTATAGTTCGTGTGGTAATCGCCGTGCCAGGCCGGGCCGTCGCTGACGAGGCCTGCAAACAGCCCCGGTGAAATCGCCCCCGGCCGTACCACGCAGCGGAGGAAATAGAGGTTGCGATACCACATCGACTGAAGGACAGGATCACCCAGCTCGAGGCCGCTCTTGGACCAGAAGCGATCCCAGACGACCTCGTGGTTTTTTACGAGGTCCGCCGGAGAGGCTGCCAGTGTGTCGGCAGCCAGTTGGACTGCGGCGGCTTCGGGCTCCGCGGCCTCGCGGCTCGTGACGATCGCCACCGCCGTCCGGTCGCTGCGGATGCACAACGCCACGGCGAAGGTCATCCCCTCCCAGCCCGGGTCGCCGGGAATGTGCTGCACGATCGTCTGCACGTCCGGCTGCGGTTGCCCTTGCTCGGGCGCGGGCAAGTCGGGCGAGGAAGCGGCTTCGAGCTTTCCCGCGGAAGCCTGGTCGATCAAGATCACGTTGCGATCGGCCAGCACGCGGATGGTAGCCTCTGGGATGCCCTCGTCGTTGCCCTCGACACGGGCGACCGCCCGCCGGATATCCAGGCGAGCGGGCGACGTCGGTTCGGGCTTGGGCTCCAGATCGATCGTCACCTTGCCGTCTCCTCCCACCAGCGACACTTCTTCGAAACGATTCTGGGCCAGCTTGCCGTCTTCGGTCCACGTGTAGAGAATCACCTGCCCGACAAGCGTGTCCTTAGGAAGTTGGAAGGTTCGGACGGTCGAATCGGCCGGCGTTTGCTGCCAACCGGTGCCGAAGACGCCTTTCCCATCGGTTCGCATTACGTCGACATAGAACTGGGCGTTTTCAGTTCCGGAGAGCTTTACGTGCAGTTCCGGATAGTCGGCCGTGCTGATCTGGAGCGGGCCGTAGGCGAATCCGTTCGAGGCGTCTTCTTTGCCCTCAATGCTCATGACGCCGACCCCGTCGCGATACTCCCACTCATTCTTGGCGCCCTCAGCGCGGATGCGGATCCAATTCGGCTCCGCCGGCCCCTGGCCGAGGGTGAGACGTGCGCAAATCCGGGGGCAGGGGTAAGGATGCGCATGGTAGCTGTCTGGTCCCTCCCACCGGACGCCTTCGTCGAGGATGACGGAGCCATTGTCGACCGTCGTTGCCCCACGATCGAACGCCCACTTCTTCACGATTGCGAGGGTCGGCAGCGGCGGATCGCGTCGGGCATCCAGCCGTGCGTCCCAGACGTCGTTCTTGGTGAGATTCAGCTTCAACTGGCCGCGGTCGGTATACACCAGCGCGTTGACATCCCCGTTGCCGACCAACAGCGCATAGTCCAACACGCTGTCCAGCCGATCGACGGTGATCGCCGCCGCGTCGAGAGTTTTGGGAAACGGGATCGCGCCGTCGACTTCTGCGGGCAGCCTTGCCGAGAGGACCACGAGGGACAGCATAACTAAATACCAGCGTATCGCAGACATCGCACTCTCCTTTGGCTGATTCCGAGTTCGGTTCATCCGTTGCTTGGCGCTCATCCGTGTGACTTTATCCGTGTGTGCTTTGGAGGGTTTCGTGCATGGATAGAGACACATCGAATTGCCGCACGACGACAGCAGTTCCTCTACCCGACTTCATGGGGCAGGATCCTCACCATCGATCCAGGGTCCGGCCAGCTTCATGTGCTCCGGCGGCTGGAGCCGGCTTCCCGTGTCGCCGGCCTTCCACCCCGGTACGTGGCGAGGTTTGGCTCGCTGTTTGGACATCTCCTCCCACTTTGCGGCCCAACTGGCGTCGGCCTCGACGACCTTGCCGTCGCGGAAGAAGAACGCCTTTCCCTGCCGGTAGCTGTTGGCTCCCATGTTCACGGTGACGATGGCCGCGGCGCCTAGATCGGGCGGATTGTTGACCATTGCCGGCTTATCGGCTCGAATCGCGTCGACGAAGTTCTTGAAGTGGGCGTAGTTCACGTCCTCCACCTCGCCCGCCTCGATGAATTGCTCCTTCAGAGTGTTGTCGAGGGTGACTTGCGGCCGCTCGGGGATGAACCGAAAACTGCCAGACTTGCTTCCTTTGCCCCCGAAGACAAAGGAGCCGAAGTGGCCGCGGATCACCGTGGGAATGGGAGTTTCCGCGTTGCACATCGTGGAGCTGACCAGCAACTGGCAACCTTCGTTGAAGTCGGCCACCACGGTGGCCATGTCGGGCACGTCCCGGCCGTCATATTCCAGGAAGATCCCGCCGGCGCCGACCACGCGGGCCGGATATCGCAGGCCGGTCGCCTTGAGCATGGTGGTCACGCGATGGACGAACAGGTCGGTATACATGCCCGAGCCGAAAGGCCAATAGCAGCGCCACTGGGCGAACACGGCGCGGTCGAAGGGCATATCCGGCGCCAGCCCATAGTCGACACCCAGCCAGCGCCGCCAATTGATCGTCGCCGGCGTCATGTCCTTGGTCAGCTTATAGTAGCGCCATTGGCCGATGTTCGAGTTGCGGTTGTACTCGGTCTGGAACTGGATGAGCTTGCCGATCATCCCTTGCTCGATCAACTCCCGGCATTTGTCCCACTCCGGCTGACTCGACGACTGCACGCCGACCTGCATCACTTTGCCGGTCGACCTCCACGCATCGACCACGGCCAGCGCTTCGTCGATGGTATGGGTCATCGGCTTTTCGCAATAGACGTGCTTGCCCGCCTTCATCGCGTCGATCGTCTGCTTGGCGTGCCAATGGTCGGGGGTGGCGATGCAGACGGCGTCGATACTCTCGTCGCCGAGCATGTCCTCGTAGTTCTCGAATCGTCTGGCCTGGGCGCCGGTGTTTTTAAGGATGTAGTCGACCACCTTGTCCTGCTGGACGGAGTAGACGTCGGATACGGCGGCCAGCTCGATGTTCTCGCCCGCTTCATGGAGCCGGGCCAAGGTCTTCACGTGCGCTCCGAAGCCTCGGCCGCCCGGCCCGATAAAACCGATGCGGATCCGCTCGCCGGCGCCGTAGGCGCGAACCGGAGCCGGAGCTTGCAAGACGCTGGCGGCCGCAGCCCCGGCGGCGACAGTCTTCTTGATGAAGTTGCGACGCGAGAGATCGTCGTTATTGCTTGACACGGATGCGGTCCTTTCTGAAATGATGACAAACGGGAGTTCCTGCAGGCTGTGCCAAGGAGACATCGCGATCAATGTGGCTGTGTATATTGCACATACACCTCGAGTTTCTCCAAGGCAATCTGGCTTGCGATGGGCGGGCCGGTCTGAGCGGCAAGTCGAACCTCGACGACGTTCCCGCCCACGCGGCACGCGCGCGGTTCGATAGCAAAGTCGAGGCGGAGGAGCCGCTGGCGGGGATTCACCTTGTATTGCCCACTTCCGCCCGAGGCGGGCTGTGGTTTGGGCGAAAAGATCTGCGCATCCTTCCAGTCGGGGTCGCGGCTTGATAGGCGAAGCGGAACGCCATTCAGTGCCGCTTCCACGATCGCATCATCGCTCGCCCCAAACCATACCGTGCGCAGCAGGACGCTTTTCAACTGGTCCTCGCAGGACCGCGGATCGTCGCCGATTCGGACGCGAATCGCCAGCGGTTCGCCACCGTCGCGGGAAAGCGTTGCCGGAAGGGGTGCATCGTCGTTGCGATTGAAGTATCCTTCCGCCCAGGGGTAGCCTCCGCGGCGCTCGACGGGAAAGACCTTGTCTTTGAACCGCATCGTGTCGAGGCTGCCTACCTCTTGATAGGCCTGTTGATGCGCCTGCGGTCCCGGGAGGTAATCATCGCCGAGTTGGCGTTGGACTTCCGGCGGAGCGTTCGACCAGTTGAACGTACAAACGCTGTCGGCCCCCTGTTGCCACCAGTTGGCAAAAACGCCGCGCAGCACCTCGATCGGCGCGTAGCGGTAGCCGTCGGTGGTATGGTGGTCGTCGAAACACGGCTGAAGCTTGATGTTTCTGCCTGCCGTGATGCGGCGAAAGGCGGCGAGGTCGATATCCATTGAGCGGGAGCCGAGCGTGAGAATGTCGACGAGATTCTCGGCGGCCCAGACCTCGACGTCGAAGCCGTCGATCCGGCAGCCCTTCAGGTTCCGAGGAACCTTGGCGGCCAACAGCAGCGGCCGTCCTCGCTTGTGTTCCACTTCCAAGAGCATGTGCCGGACATTCCGCACCAGATCGGTGACGTGATGGCGAAGCTCCCATTGGCGTCCCAAGGGGAGGCAGGGCACATGGCGGGCGAAATCGAGTTGGATGCCGTCGAAATCATATCGTTCGGCGACTTCGCGGAGCGACTGGACCGTATACTGCCGCACGTCGGCGACGCTGAAATCCCACAAGCCGTGCCGCCACCAACACTTGAGAGTCCAATCGGGATGCGCCTGCTTCAACGGATCGGGCGAATCCTTCCAGGCGGCGCCTTTGCCGTCGCGGCGAAGATCGACTTCGCTGATACGATGGTGCCAGAAACACTCCAGATTCCGTCTCTTGGTTTCTTTAACCAGGCGTTCCACCAGATCGATGCCCACGTTCTGCCACTTTTTGAAGCCTTCGTGACTGTCGAACAGGTTGAGGAGCTTGCTCGGGTAGAAGACATTGCCCAAGCGGCCAAGATCCCACCAGAGGGCGTCGATCTGCGATCCCGGCTGGTCGGCGTAGCGGAACCGGTAGTCGATCCATCGATCGATGTCCAGGCCCATCTGCCCGTGGCAATCGTACTGAACGACAATCCGCCGCCGGCGATCCACCGCCTTGCGGTGTTCTGCGGAGAGTTGGACCTCCCGGTCGGCCGCGGAGATCGCCAACGCAGGGCAGGCCAACATTCCCCCGCAACCCAGAGTCATCGATTTCAAGAAACTCCTGCGCGGATGGGCGTGCCTGTCGTTGTTCGTCTTCTCCATGTTGATGCTCCGGTGTATTCTGAAGCTCCTTGGTCCGGTTGGGCTCGGTGGGATAAAAGCGGAACAGGACCGATATTGGTAGAATAGCCTTTCTCATCAACGGTGATTCTGCCAGCATAGGAAATCTCGTTTTCCCCAACGCGCTGAGTCTAGGGCGGAAGAATTGGGTAGTCAAGCGGGAGCGACTCGTGTCTTGGCTCGGTATTCAAGTGAAATGTTTCGGGCTGGTTGTGTGAGAGAGTCCCTCGTGTGCCTTTCGTTCTGCTTGTTTTTGGTGCTCGACTCATCTTGCCTGGCGAAACGGAGTCGGGCTCTGCTGGGGAGCACCCCGACAAGGGATAGTCAGGTTAGGACGGGTGAATGACCCGTTGGGGCCCTGCCGGCTGACGCTTGCAGGGCCGTTTCTCATGCGTCCCTCATTCATTGGTCCTGTCTATGCCTCCCAAAACCCGAACGTTCCTTACAGGACGACCTTCATCCGACCTGTTCGGCCAGCATGAATCCATGGCCGTCAACCAAAGCACGATTGGTATTGGCCGCCTTGTTACGGATCGGCTGGACCGTCACGGTTCATCGTCTGCTGGTATTCACCGTGGCGGTGAGTGTTGCCGAAGCGTAGCAATGGCAAGAGGGCCATGGCGATGGCTCCCATCGCCTGGTCGAGTCACACGGGGTTGGGTTCGATCTGGAAAGTCCAGCTTCCGTCTTCGGAGACTCAGAAACCGTGGAAGCCGCCAACTCCGTTTCCAAGGGTTGTGCAGTCGGGAGGTCCGATTGATCGGCAGGCTTTTCAGGGATCTCTAGCGGGTCTTTCAGCTCCTTGACGCCGCACCCGCATAGAAGTTCTAATAGACGCAAGCCGGGTCTGGCTGTTTGGTCTGCCAACACGGCCAGTCATGGAATCAAGCGAGAGAGGAGAACCGAAAGATGATGAATCCCAGGCGTGGATCGGTCGCTCTGTTGGTGTGGCTTGCTGCGGCACCGCTTTTCGCGGCATCGGGGCCGCTGACGTTTTCCGTCGATGAACCGACGCAGAGCTACACGATCACTGAGGATGGGCTGCCGGTTCTGACCTATCGGTTCGGCGAGGTTCCGCTCCCGGCGGGGGTCGAGGCGCATCATTTCTCCAAAGGCGAAACGCCTTACAACGGCGCCTACTTTACCGATGGAAGCAGGTTCGGAGCCGAGCGGAGCGACTACATCTACCCGCTTTACGGTTTCCACGGCGAGCCGCTTACCGCGGACTACCCGAAAGATCATCGGCATCATAGAAGTCTCTGGTGGAGTTGGTGCGAGGTCCGCCGCAACGACAAGATCGGCGATCTTTGGGCCGTCTGCAAGATCCGTGCTTATCCGGTCGAAATCAGCCGAATGGAAGCCAATGCCGGTGGCGCCGAGCTAGAGGCGGTGAACGTGTGGCGGTACGACGACGACCCGGCCGACGTGGTAAAAGAGACGGTCACGATTCGTGCCTTCAAAACCGAAGGGGAGCAGGGATCCAGGAGCCGCGCGGTCGACGTCGATGTGAGGCTCGAGGCATTGGTCGACGGCATGGCGATTACCGGGCGTCAGAAAGTCGATTACGGCGGTTACGGCGGCATGACGGTGCGGTTGAATCCGGAAGTGAAGGAGTTTTCGATTCGCGCGGTGCATCCGAATCCGGACAAGTGGCGAGGCGACGATCTGGCGATCGTCCAAAGGGTGACCGATCCGGCGGCGCTGGGCGACGCGGCGTGGATGGCCCTCTATGGCAAGTACCCGGCCGCCGGGATCGAGACTCCCGATTTTACGACGCTCCAGATGTTCGAGTCGAAGGCCACGCCGCTTTACCCGAATCATTTCCGCTACTACGGCTCGACCTGCATTTCATTGGCCTTTCCCGCGAAGACGATCGTCCCGCTTGCCAAGGGCAAGCCGCTGGACTACAAGATCCGCTTTGTGATTGGTGAGGGGAAAACGACCCTCGAGCGGGAAAAGGCTGCTTGGCAGGCGTATCAGCGCTAGGGGCCTAAGCACGGATGTGGCGGAAGGAGGAGTATAAAAGGAGTGACGATGGCGATTGATCCCCAGAAGCGGCAAAAGAAGCTGGAAAAACGCAAGGCAAAGCAGCAGGCCGAGCGGCGGCAATTGGCCAGGCGCAACGAAGGCGGGCTGCCGGCAAAGCTGAAGCAGGCGGCCGCCGCCCCGATCCTGCACTGCTGCACGACGGATACCCTCTGGGACCAGGGGATAGGCCAGGTGCTGGTCAGCCGGCAACTGCCGGGCGGACAGGTGGCCTTCGGCGCGTTTCTGGTGGACCGATACTGTATGGGCGTGAAGAACGCCTTTGCGGCTGTCGCCCAGCAGTCTCGCTACCAGGAAAAAGTGTACGGCAGGCTCACCTCCAGCGGCATGCCGGTTACCCTCGAGCCGGCACGCGCTCGGAAGCTCGTGGAAGGGGCTGTCCAATACGCGTTGGACTTGGGGATATCACCGCATCCCGACTACCGCGAAGCCAAGCTGATCTTCGGCGAGATCGAAACCAACGCCTCGGCGGAGGATTTCGAGTTCGGCAAGGATGGCAAACCGTTTTTCATCGCCGGGCCCGACGACGGCCCCGCACGGTGCCAGCAGATTCTCCGCACGCTGGAAGACCACTGCGGCTCCGACGGCTTTCACTTCATCGTGCCCGGCTACGCGATGCCGCAGTGATTTTTGTTAGGGCTTCAAAGACACCATGAAAATCACTGCCTACGCACTTCATCGCCTGCATCTGAAACTGCCGCGTCCCATTGGCGATTCCCAGGTGCGGTTTGTCGACCACTGGATGACCGTCCTGGAACTCACCACCGGCGACGGGCTGACCGGCGTCGGATTCGAGCTTCAACAGGGTAAGCCCACGCCGGCGCTGGCACAGCTTCAAAGCCAATTCGAGTACAACGTCTGGCCCGGGCTTCAGGGCGCCACCCCCTTCGGGGAAACGCTGCGGATCGCGCGCCCCCGCGGCGGAAACGTGGGGTCGGCCACCTTGCCTTTGGCCGTCGAGACAGCTCTGTGGGATCTCGTCGGCAAGGCGGTCGGCCTGCCGCTTTACAGGCTTTTCGGCGGAACCGATCCGCAGGTTCGCGCGTACGCCAGCACGCTCGATTTTCATCTCAGCGACGGTGAGTTTCGCGCACGGCTCGACGCGTTCAAAGCGATGGGCTTCCGAGCCGTGAAGGTCAAAGTCGGTCATGCGGACATCCGCTGGGATCTCAGGCGGTTGGCCATCGTCTACGAGGTGTTCGGCCGCGGCGTCGATCTGATGGTCGACGCCAACGAGGCCTGGTCGCCCAAAGAAGCCCTCTATCGCGCACACCGCTATCGAGACGAGGGTTTCGATCTTTACTGGATTGAAGACCCGATCAGCCGGGAAGACTATCAAGGCTATGCGAGGCTCGCCGACATTCCTTTCACGCGAATCAACACCGGCGAATACCTCGGTTTTTCCGGAAAACGCCGCCTCCTCGAAGCCGGCGGCGTGGACGTCCTGAACATCCACGATCAAATCGGCGTCGCCCGCGCCGCGGCCCAGCTAGCCGGCGATTTCGGCATTCCGGTGGCGTTGGGGAATACGCTGCTGGAAATCGGCGTCCACTTGGCAGCGAGCCTCCCGGAGTGCTTGTGCATGGAGTACTCCGACCTGGAGTGGAATCGACTGGCCAAAGAGCCCGTTCGCTTCGAGGGCGGCTATGCCTTCGCCCCCGAACGCCCCGGGCACGGCATCGAACTCGATCGCGACGCACTGAACCGGTACTCCGACCCAGGGTAGACAGCCGTTGGGAAAAACTGACCAGAAGGAGGGCGACGATGATGCGGACCGGTAGATTCGTGGCAGGGGCCGGTTTGGTGGTTTTGACGATGGCGGTGGTTGGGTGGCGGCCCGAGGCCGCGGCCGCGCCACCGAAGGCCGCCAGTTCGATCACGCTCGAGGCCGAGGCCGCACAGATCAACGCAAGTCGAGCGGAGATTGCCGAGCAGGACACTTTTCCGAGCAAGCGCGGTGTGTCGCTGAAGAACGGTGTGACCTGCAACGTGGGATCGCCCGAAACTGAGCCGGATCTGGTGTTCCAAGCCAAGACTTCACAGGCCGGGCGTTACTGGATCCACACCCGCGCCGCCGTGGATGCCGACGGCGCCGAGGCCATGCGTCGGGCGACGGGAAAGACCGCTTCGCTGCGGCTGATGATCTCGGTCGACGGCAATCGCCCGACCAGCCGCGTTGTGTTTGTGCCGTGGAGTCAACCAGGAAGTTGCACCCAGGCCACCGGCAAGTTCGATTTCGACGGCCGGCAGCAGGAGATCCGCGTCTGGTTGCCGGAGGGGGTTCGCCTCGATCACCTGCGGATCGCCCCGTATTTGCCGCCGAAAGTGCCCACCGCCGCAGCCGAGTATCGGCCCGCCGTCGTGCCGCCCCCGTCCCGGCCACGGATCTGGGTCAACGAACAGTCGCTGCCGCAGGTCCGCGCCAATCTCACGAAGGGCGAGAACGCCCCACTCTGGGCACGCGTCAGGGAACAGGCCGCCAGGCCCTTCTCGTTCACGGTCGCTCCGAACACGGAGATCCGCTACAACACCGCGTTGGAACGGGCCGCCGTGGTCAAGGCGTTCGTCCATCTGATGGCCGGGGACCAAACTCGCGGGAACGAAGCGGTGGCGCTGGTTCGCGATTACCTGGCGGCGGTCGAGTTCGACAACCTTCTCGACATCACCCGCGAGATCGGCAGCGCCATCTACTCCGGCGCGCTGGTCTATGACTGGTGCTACGGCGTCATGACGCCCGAGGATCGGGACAGCATTCGCAAGAACCTCATGCGCCTGGCGGACGACATGGAGATCGGCTGGCCGCCTTTCCGGCAGATGATCGTCAACGGCCACGGTAATGAAGCGCAATTGAACCGCGACCTGCTCTCGATGGCCATCGCCATTTACGATAAGGATCCCGTACCGTATCGCTACTGCGCCTACCGGATCCTCGAGGAACTGGCGCCGATGCGGAAGTTCGAATACCAGTCGCCGCGTCACAACCAAGGCATCAGCTACGGACCGTATCGGTTTAACTGGGATCTGCACGCCGCCTGGCTCTTCCGCCGTATGACCGGCCGACCGGTTTTCGACGACAATATCGGCGGAGTCTACAAGTTTTGGCTGTACATGCGTCTGCCGAACGGGCAGATGCTCCGCGACGGCGACGGATTCTCCGATGGCCGGCAGGTGAATCTCGGCCTGACCCCGCTGCTCAGCTACGCCTACACCGGCGACCCGATCATCAAGGGCGATTTCCTCCGCCAGGACGGCCTGGCGCGCGACCCGATCCTTGTTCTCCTGCTGAACGATCCGAACCTGGCGGCCCAAAAGAGCCTCGCCGCCCTGCCGATGACCCTCGACTTCGGTCCGATCCTCGGCTCGATGGTCGCCCGCACCGGGTGGAACCTTGAGCCGAATGCCAACGACGTAGTCGTCGAGATGAAAGGCGGCGGCTACCACTTCGGCAACCATCAGCATGCCGACGCGGGGAGTTTTCAGATCTATTACCGAGGCCTGCAGGCGGTCGACCTCGGCCAGTACGGTTTCTACGGCACGCCGTACGATTCCAACTTCTGCAAGCGTTCGGTATCGCACAGCATGATGCTCGTCGTCGACCCGAACGAGAAGTTCGCGGGCACGACCTCCAACGACGGCGGAACCCGCAACGTCCGCACATGCCCCCTTACCCCGGAACAGACGGTCAAGGATCCCACGTTCGCCAACGGCAAGGGGATATCGTCGAGCTGCGGCCCCGTCCCCGAGCGGCCGTTCTTCAGCTATTTTTCGGTGGATTTGAAATCCGCGTACAGCGACAAGATCCGGGAGTACGTGCGGACTTTCTGCTTCCTCAATCTCGGCAACGAACAGACACCGGCCGCGCTGGTCGTGCTCGACGCGATCACCGCGGCAAACCCGCAGTTCAAGAAATACTGGCAGGTCAACAGCCTGAACCCGCCGGAAGCGACTGCCGACGGAGTCGTCCTCAGCAACAGTTCCGAGGGACTGACGGGCAAGGTCCGCGTCCGGATGCTGCGGCCGAAGCCGGAGGAGCGCGAGGTGCAGATCCTCAGCGGGGAGGCTGCCAACAGCGTATTCGGGCAGTCCTTCACACCGCCCGCTCCGACCAAGCCGGAAGGGCACGGCGTTCGCGTTATGTTCTCGCCCAAGACGGCGCAGGCCAGTGATGTCTTTCTGACGGTGATACCGGTATCGGACGCCGAAGCGCCGGAGTTGCCGATCGAACTGGCGGAGTCCCCCACGACTTTCACACTGACTCTGGCTGACCGGGTGGTCGTCCTCAGCAAAACCGGCAAGCTGCTCGATCAGCCGTTCCAGGTCCGTGTCCGGCCGGGTCGAAGCTACCAGTTGCTGCTCACCGGTCTGACCCCGGCGGCTTGGAGCGTTCGCGGTCCGGACAGCAAAGTCCAATTCAATGCCGGCGTCGAGCCGGGCAAGAACACCGCGCTGGTCATCGTGCCCGGCGGCGATTTCGAGGTTCGACCGGAAGCCATTCCCGGCGCGCCGGAATTCCAGGCCCCGCCCGATTTCATGCCGCCCGCTTCGCCGGACTGCACGCCGAGTGGCTGAGCGAAGGGCGCCACCACACGGCAATCGTCCTTTGGTGCCAGCGTGCGGTCGGCGATACGATTCGCCGACTCCTCCACTTGGCCGGTGCATTGGACGCCGAGTCGCTGTGCGACCGCCTCGAATTCCTGGGCGATTGGTAGCCGTTGAGCGGGAAGATTGAATGTCAGAACCCGACGCCGGGTGTGGTGCCCAAGTCGGCGATTTCTCAAATGCGAGTACACTTGGGCGCCACGCGCTTTGGGGGGAAAAAAGTCTGAACGCCGGCCGGGGTCAGCCTGGAGCGTGGGCATTTGCCACGGATGCGGACCGCTGGGAATGGCGGTCGCCGCCGGGAGGACTGTATCGTATACCGAATTGCCGAGGAGCGTTTTTCTCGCGAGGAGGGGGACCGGAACGAAGGGTCTCGTCCGGGGTGTCCACCTCGCGGAGGAATATGAAAGGATGTCCATTATCGCAGGCCATCGTGATCTTTGCGGCGCGATTTGACAAGAGGTTTTTTGGGCCAGATCGAAGTATTTCGGCGGAGAGGAGCGGTTGAACGATGGGGCCGGGTGGAGTTGGTACGTGGCCGTTGCCATTGCCCGTCAGGCGCTGGACTGGGCGATTCTTAGCCACCTCGACTTTTCTGTCACTTGGCTTGGGCGAGACGCTCGACCCGAAGCGATGAATTGCGTTGAACTTGCGCCGGACGTTCTGCGCGTAAGTTCGCACCGCCGGGAGGTGGGATGTCTAAGAAGTCGTCACCCGTCGGCTTTCCGCAGCAAGGTGGTCGCGAAAGGGCGATAGAGCGAAAACGCGAAAAGAGGGCGCTGCTGGCCGCCTCGGGAAGCAAGCAACTGGCCTGTCACGCAGGAACACGCTCCGCCGCTGGTCAAGGCTCGTCCCACTCGCGGCAATCCCTGGATGCCCTTCCAGGTCGCTTTCGCTGTATTCGTCTTTCAGGTTCAGGAACTCCAGCAAGTACGGATCGCGAATCTCGTCTTCCACGGAGACCGCATCCTCCGGCTTGCACTTCTGCCCGCGCGCGAGCATGGTGGCTCGCTGCTCGGATTGGGACGCCCGCTCGAAGAATTGCGTGCTGATTTGGCGATCCAGTTGCCGCACCGACCAACCGCCGCGGACGGCTTCCGCCTCGTAAAACGCGCGGGCGTGCGGATTCTCGACCGACATCAAGCGAACGTAGTGGGACCAGGAGAGCGGAAACGCCAAGAGAAGCCTCTTGTCGTATTGCGCAGTCACCGTCTGCGCTACCCGATCCACAAGCCTTCGATGCGGATCTGGTAGCCATCCGCATTTCGGCTGACGTAGTTGATCAGACCACTGTGCCGCCACTGGAGCATGCACATTTGCGGCTGAAAAAAGTACCGCATGCCGAGCTTCAGCTCACGCCGCGACTGTTTGACGAGACCTTCATAGGCTTCGGCGATGTAATAGCCGAGATCCTTAAAGCCCTTCTGGCGAGGCCCCAGCGGGCCAGTAACGCACCAGACGATCACACCGGTGCGATGATCGACTTCCATGACCACGCCGCAGTGCGTGATCGGGCAGCCGCACGACATTCCCAAGGGCCGGCCGATAAGAATGTCGCCCCGCTGAATGTCCAGTTCCCGCGTCAGTAGCGGATTGTGCGGCAGGATGATCTCGCGAGGCCCCGGATCCTCGGGAAAATGTTCGAGAAAGAAGTCGAACTCGCGGCCCAAGTGGTCGCTCCAGACCGGTTGTTGAGAACTTCCCGGCGGGCCCGCCTCGAGGACCATTTGGGACGTGCAGGCAGTGGCCGTTCGATCGGCGGAACACCCGCCGCAGGCCGCGGCCAGGTTGCCCGGGCCGGTTGCGGCTTGCAGGGGAAGCGCTCTTGCGGCCCGCTCGTTTGCCGCAGGTTTGCGGCGGGCAGGATGCGCGGCAGCCACGTCCGCTCGTGCCACCGAAGCGCCGGAAGGGGCTCCGTTCCTGGAAAGGTGAATGCAACGGCCGCGCAGTTCGGGCGAGGAGGCCAGCCGATTCTGGAATTCCTCGCAAGTGCGATAGCCGCAAAGACCGCAGTTGAGACCGGGAAGCTGGATGTTTGTCGATTGAGCCATGTCGAGGTTACTCCGTAACGGATATGGTGTGTTCAGACTCAAGCCGCGAGGCGTGTAATCCTCCGCAGAGTTCGCGGCTGCAGGGAGGATGCCCATAAGGCGGTCCGCTCCTTCGATGGACCGCGTTGTCGAAGCCAATCCACTGGACCACGCTACTCTCCCCGGTAGAACGTCTGGTTCTCCAGGGCCCGCACGACGCCGAAATGCGATTGCCACCCAATCTCTTTCTTGCCGACGCAAATCGTGCAGGTGCCGACGGGCGGGTTTCCCCGCAGGTACATCGTACCGCTGACTTCCGGCGTCTCCTGGGCTTGGACCACCAGGGGATCGATCCCGATGCCGTGCAGAGCGTTCACCTCGCGGACAAGGACGTTGGGCGCAACGTCCTGAATGCGGGCCCGAAACACCTCGCGCTCCGCCTGCGACACGCGGTCGATCTTGGTGACGACCGCGATGTCGGCCAGCGAGAGCATGGGGCCGACCTTCAAAGGGAGGTTCATTCCGCTGGTCGCCTCAAGGACGATCATGCCCAGGCCGCCGTCCACGTACGGGGCGCACCGCAGGCACAGCCCCGCCGTCTCCACCAGCAACAACTCAGCGCCTTCTTGCTCGGCCCAGCGGAGGGCGTCGCTCAGCACCATCACATGGCAGTGGTCGGGACACAACTCGCCCGAATAGACCTTTCGGGTGGGGATGCCGAATTCGGCGGCCAGCAGTTCGTCTTCGTCGGCGAATTGCACATCGAGTTTCAAGAACGCCACTTGCCGGTTGGCTTGCAGCAGTTTCCGGATCATGTGGCGGAGTACGGCGGTCTTGCCGGTCGTCGCCGGCCCGGCGCAGATGGTGAGCCTCATGCTACGGCCTCCAGGAACCTTGCCGTCAGCCGCTGCCCCTGCCGCAGCCGTTCTCGGAGGGCCGAGAGCGTGTCGTCCAGACGATTGACCTGGATTGAAACCTCTTGTTCCTCGTCGCTGGTTTGAAGAACCTGCGTCACGCAGCCCTGCTGCATCACCAGGCGGAAATCGGAAAGCAGGGCGATCCGCGGATCGTGCGTGACGAAGATGAAGATCTTGCGGTGCTGGCGGAGCAACTGGACCGCTCGCGTCCGGTGAATGCCGGCATTCTCCACTTCGTCCAACAGGACGACGGGCGTGCTGCAGATCACCGTGGCATCGGCAATCAAAAGCGCCCGCGTCTGGCCGCCGGACAGCTCCGTCATGCGGTTGTCCAGGTCGATCGGCTCACCGGTCAACTGGTTGGCGAATTCGATGGCCTGGGCGACCAGTTCCGGCGCCTCGCGCTTGCCGTTGCGGACGCGGCTGTGCGTCAGCAGGAACTCGCGGACCGGCAGGTCCGAAAGGAAGGTGGTGTGCTGCGTGATCAGCGCGATCGGATTTCGTGCCGGATTATAGCGGAAGTCGGCCGGAGGCGGCTCGTCGTTGATAAGAACCCGACGGCCGCTGGGCGTGTCGCCGTTGGCGAACAGCTCGATATCGTTGATCAGCGTCGTTTTTCCTGAACCGGTCGGACCGACGATGCTGACGACCTGGCCCATGTGCAAGTCGATCCGGCCGAACGATTCGCTTCGGCCAATTTTACCATGGCCGCTGAGAACGGAAATGGTCTCGATCATGGAAACTCCTTGTAAGCAGTGGTGAGCGCAGAAACCGAGCGCAGAATCCCGTACGGGCGATATGCACAGGAGAGGGTCGCAAGCGGCGGATCACGTGAAACGCCGCCGACGAGCAGGCACGATAAGCTGTACCGCAATCGTCGTGCCAATCAGGAGAATACAGCCGTCGCTGGCCGTAACGCGGCCACGCGAAAGCACAAACGCCGCCGAGTCGCTGTGTTCCTTGCCGGCCTAGGCCGTTGCGTTTGCTGGCTGTCCCCGTGAAATACGATGGCCGGAGGCTGTCTTTTCACGGGAGGAGCCGGCTCATTCCAGACCTTGTATGATCCGAAGTAAGTGCGGAGAAAGGATGGCCCGCGTATCGTCATCGACGAGGCTGAACCGGTTGCCGTCGTTGGGCGTGCTGAGATAGTTCCAGACGCAGTACGGAATTCCGTTCTCTTTCAGCCGGGAGATGACGTCTCGCATCCAGTTCTCCCGATATTCCAACCGGCAATGGCGAATGGTGCCGAATTCGCCACACCAGAGGATCTTGTCGGGATGGGCCTTGGCAAAGTCAAAAGCCGGCTGCATGCGTTTGCGGAGCCACTGCGCGTCCACACGACGTGGAAGCCGCGGGCGTGGGGATGTCGGAGATCATCGACGCGGTGGAACGAATGTTCCGCGAAAAGGGCGAGGGCCGCGTGGAGATGCCGCCCAAGCCGGGCATCCACCCCCGGCCGGACGCGTTCATCCATGCCATGCCGGCCTATATCCCCAGTCTCCGGTCGGCCGGGATGAAATGGGTGTCCGGATACCCGCAGAACCAGGCCAGGGGCCTGCCGTATATTTCGGGCCTGATAATCCTCAACGATCCCGAGACGGGCCTTCCGACCTGCGTGATGGACTGCACATGGATTACCGCCATGCGCACCGGCGCCGCGACCGCCGTGGCAGCGAAGTATCTGGCGAGCAAAGACAGTACAACCGCCGGCATCCTTGCCTGCGGCGTGCAGGGGCGTGCGAACCTGGAGGCGTTGGCCTGTGTGCTGCCCCTGCGTGAAGTCAAGGCATTCGACATCGTGCCGAAGGCCGCGGAGGCGTTTGCCCGGGAAATGGGACAGAAGTTGGGAGTGGAGATCGCAGTAGTCTGCGAGCCGTCGGAGGCGGTACGCGGATCGGACGTGGTCGTCACCAGCGGCCCAATCCTGAAACATCCTCGGCCGGTCATCGAGGCCGGCTGGCTGAAAGAGGGCGGCTTCGCCAGTCTTGTCGACTTCGACTCGTACTGGCAAGGGCCGGCGCTGGCCGCAACCGACCGGCTGGCCACGGACGATCGGCAGCAAATGGCCTACTATCGCTCCGCGGGCTACTTTCAGTCGACGCCCGAGCCCTATCCCGACCTGGGTAAGATTGTAGCCGGCAAGCAGCCGGGGCGTCAGTCGGACCGAGAGCGGACCATGGCCATCAACCTCGGCCTGGCGCTGGACGACGTGGCCACGGCCCCGTTGGTCGTTTCGGCCGCACGGGAGAAAGGGCTCGGGATGGAGCTTCCGCTGTAAGTCGGCATTGAGATACGAGGCGACGATCGGCAGGTTTTCGACACATGGGATAGTTGCGGAAGATACTCCGGTCGTACCGGCAATTCCTGTCAGGCAGGAAAGTAACGGGATGCCGACGAAGCTCAGGTTCCGGGGAGAAGGAGGCGAATCTACTTAGAGCCTATCCCAAAACCTCGCGAGGAGAAGGGGACAGGCACATTTTGCTCCGAAGACTCCGCAAAATGAGCCAGTCCCCGACGGTTTTGGGACAGGCTCTTAGAGCCTATCCCAAAACCTTGGCGGAGAGGGGGACAGGCACATTTTGCTCCGAAGACTCCGCAAAATGAGCCAGTCCCCGGCGGTTTTGGGATAGGCTCTTATTGGAACAACCGGAAAAAAACGGCCCCCAACGGGCATGCTTCAACCATCACCGGCGTCCCATCCCCGGGAGAACACTTCCATGGCCGCGATCGTGCGACCTGCACTGCTTTTGTCGGCAGTCATGGCAGTGTGCCAGACAGGGCTGGCTTGGGCCGAGTACGATTACCAAGTAACCCGCGATAGCCAATCGCCTGCCGCAACCGGCGCTACCTCGGTGGCGGCCCTGGCTCAGCCCGTATGCTGCGGTGAATATGGAGAGTACCGAGGGACCGGCTGGCCCGGCGGCCCATGCCAAGTAGGGCTCGATGAGCGAACGCAGTCGTCTCGACCGGTCTGGACGATCGACTATCGGGTCCGGCCGATGTTCGACAGCAACACCTCCTACCAGTTCGGCACGGTCCCCGACGACCCGGACGGCCCCTACGCTCCCCTGAGCAAGCTTGACTTTGCTCTGGACTCCACCTGGCACGGTTTTCAGATTGGCGTGGAAAAGCTTAATTGGCGGATTCATTTCGAGTGGCTCACGCCAATCCGGCAGAACATCGACGGAGACTTGGCAGACTACGACTGGAACATCGATGATCCAAGGAATGACCCCGGCCGGCTCGATAGCCTGACACTTTCGCCGCTGCGGTGGCATGACGGCCAGATGCTCGACCTTGGAGCGGAATTCAAGTTGGCCGATCGCCTTTTCAACTTGCCGGTCGAAATCTGGCCGGCGGCGGGATTCCGATTTCAAAGGTTCGATATGACGGCCTCCGGCCTGACGTATCTTGTCCCATCCATCGGCGTGGTCCCGGAATTGAACGGCGTTGACGTGATCACGTTCAATCAGCAGTACTACGTCGGGTATTTTGGCGGCCAGCTTCGCACAACGCTCGTCGCGGGCCGGATTCCGATCGACGTGAGATTTCAAGGCGACGCGGGCCCGACGGCCGGTTACAACGTCGATCACCACCTGCTCCGTGAAGGTCACCGCTTCACGATGGAGAAGACTAGCGGGGTAGCGTGGCACATTGCCCTCATCTTCGAAGCCCCGATCACCAGATGCTTCAGTCTTGGAATCCAGGCCGACCACACAGAGATTCGCACCACCGGAACGCATCGACTGCTTAACGTGCCGTTAGAACACGATCTGACGTGGGAGAACGGGGTGGCGGTGAAATCCGACCAGACCTCGCTCACGGCGTTCGTTCGTGCGCGCTTCTGACCCAGCGGGCCACGTCGCTCAACTCGGCAAGCTCCGGCTTCGGCGATTCGGTGCGCCGACTGGAAGATCGCGAGCCGCTCTGGTAAGGTGGGGAGACTGTTGCTGCTGGGGACGTATCCGAGCAGAGCCTCTATGAAGAATCCCGGTTGAGATGCTCGATAAGGAGATTGTGATGACGAAACGACACAACCTGACTTCGATCCTGACCTTGACGGCGGTTGGGGTGTTTTGCTGCGCAGCCTTCAATCTCCGCGCCGAAACCGTGCGCGACCGACTGTGGATTTGGGGGCGTCCCGCGGGCATCTACAACAACACCCATTTCCGCGCCGCGGGGCTTCGCTCGACGGTCGAGCCTGTGGACGCGGCGGAGCAGATGGGAATCAGGAACATGACTTTCATTGCCACGGAGAACCTCGGGCCGCTGGAAGAGTACTACCGCCCTTTCGAGAGACTCGATCGCGTGTATTGGTCGCTGGTTGCCGCCGGCGGGGGCACAACGCAGGCCGCACGCGAGGCGGCCTTCACGCTGGCCGAGAAGCACAGGAACATCGTGGGGTTTATCCTGGATGATTTCTTCCACGAGCCGAGCGTGGGCAACGCAGCCGATCCCGGGCCGGACCGAGCGTTCCGCGCCTCGCTCACTCCCGCGGAACTCCGCGCCATCCGCGAGCAGCCGGTGCGCGGCGCTCGGGTGCCGCTGATGTCGGTGATCTATACGGCGCAGGTGAAAGCGGGAGCCCGGGCCCACCTGGCCCAAGTCGATCAGATCTGCCTATGGACTTGGCGTCCCGAGGATCTGAAGAACTTGGAGGCGAATTTCAAGGCGTTGGAGGAGTTGGCGTCCGACAAGGATCTTTTTCTGGGCTGCTACATGTTCGACTTCCATCAGAACAAGCCCCTGCCCGTGTCGCTCATGCAGAAGCAGGTCGACCTGGGCCACCAATTGCTGACGTCCGGACGCATTGCCGGGATCATCTTTCTATCGACAGGAACGGTCGGCGCCGGACTGGAGACCGTTGATTGGACCCGCGAATGGATCCGCACCCACGGCGACCAAACCCTCCCGACCGCCGCAGTTAAGGCGGACAGACGCTGACTCCGTGGCGCTCTTCCGTCGACCGTCTCGAGCGATTCAGCGGTTACGAGGCCCTTACAAAACGGGGACTCGCTCCGAGCTAAGCATTCGCATGGCAAGCAGAACCTGCTTCCCGGCGAGGTGCTTCTCCCCGATTGGTTAGGGCCTCTCAGCGAGCATTGGTTTCAGGGGAATACAGCCGCACGAAGTCATCCACGCCCCGGTTCCGGCTCGGTCATTGCTGCGCAGGCCAGCAGCAAAAGCAGGACGCTGGCGCCGACGCCTGTTGCGGAGACCAGCGATGCGGATGAGGAATAATCCGCATAAGCGACAAAGCTTGCCAGCACCATGATGCCGCTCCATTTTCCCATCGAGGCTCCCTTTCTGGAAATGCCCCGCGCGCCGTATCCTCGATGCCGCCTGACGGATCGGCGGCGGGCGTGCCCCCCACCTCTTTCGTCCATCCGCGACCGCCGTCTTTCCCCGATCGAAAAGCAACTGCACATCCGGTATGACTGGTTCACTTTGCCGGAACGCGAATACAAGCACCGCTTCGTGCCCACCCTCCCTGTTGTGGCAGGCGGGCCATCACTTCTATACTGGTGGGAAGCAACGCCACCATCTGAGTCCATCCGAGGTATTCGCCATGACATCGACGCTTCCCACCATGCCGCTGATTGCCTTCTTGATCGCCGCACTGGCCTCCGCTCAGTCCGCGCCGGTCGCCGCCGCAGCCGAGGAAGATGCGAAACAGGCGGCAGCCGAGAAGCTTGTTGACCAACAGTACGCGGACTGGGTCGCCACGCTTCCGGCTGCACGGCAAACCTGGGAGCAAGTCTTACAGGAGAACCTCGGCAGCTTCTATTTGCCCATCCATAAACGCCAGAAAGTGGCAGGCCAGTCGAATGCCTGGGATTTCATCGAGGACGCCCCCGCGCTTCCTCGCGTGCTCTTGATCGGCGATTCGGTGTCGCGTGGGTATACCCAGGCCGTGCGGAAGGCGCTGGCCGGCAAGGCCAACGTCCACCGCGCACCGGCCAACTGCGGTCCGACGAGCCTGGGCGTGAAGAAGATGGATGTCTGGCTCGGCGAGGGAAATTGGGACGTGATCCACTTCAACTTCGGCATCCACGACCGCAATACACCGACCGCCGACTATACCGAGCGGCTGGAGCAACTCGTCGAGCGAATGAAGAAGACCGGCGCGACGCTGATCTGGGCGAGCACCACGCCGATCCCCGACGATGGAAGCAAGCAGCAGAGCGGCGCTTCGATCGTCGAACGAAACCAGGCCGCGGCCGAGGTGATGCAAAAACACGGCATTGCAACCGACGACCTATTCGCCGCGATCACGCCGCATCTGGCGACGATGCAAAACCCTCGGGATGTCCATTTCAATGGCGAGGGATACGCATTTCTCGGGCAGAGAGTTGCTGAGGCAATTGAAGGAACGTTGAAGTAAGGATCGGAGAGAGTCGAGGGTCGAGGGTCAAGGAAGCCCGGCGAAATGCGTTTGGTGTTGGGGAGCGCGGAGGCGTGATTCACCGTTGAACGATGCTCAGCACGCGTATGGCAACTCTGAGAGGCTCTGAGCCGTAGCACCGCGCAAAGTGCCATGGAGTGCGACGCGGAGAGACCGCGCCGGCTTGGCCGGCAGCATCAAACACGTGAGGAACGATTTCATCCACACAAAGCT
>JAAYEH010000261.1 GCA_012728855.1 Rhodopirellula sp.
GTACGATAGGGCTTCCGTGCCTCAGTCCTCATCAGCGTGCTCCTGTTTCGGGTTATCCGGTCTCGAGCACACAATGTCCCATGAAATCAAGGTTTACAGCAACAGCACTTTCCGGATAGACTCTAAGAGCCTATCCCAAAACCTTGCGAGGAGAGGGGGACAGGCACATTTTGCTCCGAAGACTCCGCAAAATGAGCCAGTCCCCGACGGTTCTGGGATAGGCTCTAAGTGTCACCTTCCGCGAACGGCTTCTGAACCAGGCCGGACTTTGCCGTGACTTGAACCTCCTCGGGTTTTGCCATCTGCCGGTAATGCAGTAGTCGGGAATGTGCATGCACAGCGTCGCCCGATCGTTCCAGCAGTTCGGCCAAGGCGTCGATATGCTTGCCGAAATCGGAGGGGCGTTCGGGGTAAACCTCCCGCGGGCGGCCGAAGATCGGAAAACGGGCGAGGCAGAAGAGGATGCCGACGATCGCCATGTGCAGGAGAATCCAGTTCGTCGGCCAGACGTGGAAGATCTCCATGCCGGTGGGGACGCCGGGCAACGGGTCGTTGTCGCGGATGGGCGGTCCGCCGCCCCAGCTTTCCAGAAAAACCACGTTCTTTTCAGGCGGCCCCACTTCTTCGATCAGTTGTCCGGCGAGCTTGCGATGCTCGTGGTTGACCAGCATGGCGTTGAGCAGGAACGATCCATTGGCCACGACGATCAGTTGGCTTTCGTCCCATGGCTGGCGACTGACCAACGCGTCGTCCTCCGAACTCAAGAGAACCTCGCCGTCGTCGGGTGGGAGAACGCGGCCGTAGAGTCCGATATCCAGTTTCGACGGATCGACCCCTTCGGTCCATTGGCTGTCGCCGTCGATCGTGCGGACGTTGCGATGGAGGGCCTTGCCTTCGATCGTACACCAGTCGCAATCCTCAGAAGCCGGCGCCGCGCGGCGCTCCATCGCAAAGTCGGTTCGCGCGGTGATTTCGCGCTGCTGAAGCTCGGACACCTGTTCGGTCGGAGCCCCGGACTGGATTTTTTTCCAATACCATGGCGCGGCGTCGAAATCGCGGCCGACGTACACCAGCGTGCGGCCCGGCCGATCGAGCAGCCAGTTCTCCAGCCAGTCGCGCACCTCCGAGGAGGGCGCCTCGAAGTCGTTGGGAAACCAGACGATCACGTCGGCGCGGTCGTTGAGGCGAGGGGAAAGGGATGTCCAGGAAAACACCCGGTGGCCTTCGTTTTCAAACATCCTGGCCAACACCGCCGTGCCGTTGACACTCGCCGAACCCGGCACGCCCTTGCGACGACCGTAGAACGTGTCGATTTCCTCGCTGCAGCCGAAAACGGTCGCCAGCAGGATCAGGATCGACGCGCGGTATGTCGCTTCGCCCACCAAGTTCATCCTCGTCCCTCCGCTGCCAGCGACTCGAATTCACCCAGCCGCGACCAGCACGATTCGAATCTTATCCGGTCGATTTCATGGTGGCCGAAGAATGCGTCCTCGAAGGCGATCATCGTTTGCTTCAACAGACCGCCCAGCGCCGTGCCGGAACCGAGTTCGCGGAGGTACTGGCGGTTGGTCTTGCCGCGAGCGAGATGGAGCCGCCGGTGACGGTCGAGTTGGATCAACTGGTAGCTGAACAGATAGGCGGTCGCCGTGCCGTAGCGGCCTTCGCGGTAGTGCCGCTCGGCCTCTGCAAGGAAATCGAGTTGGCGGCCGGCGGAAGGCAGGGGAAGGGCCTCGATGCGTCGCCGTTGGTCGGCTGCGTCCTCGTCCGTCGCCGATCGCCGGTTGGTGATTCCCGCGTTGCGACCGCGCGAGCGATACGCCCGCACCAGCACCCAGACGAGCAAGGCCAGACAGGCGGCAATGACGATCCATGCCAGCCACTCCAGCAGATTGTTGGGCCAACGGCCCATCGAGAGCCCCTGCCAGTCGGGAAACCAGTCGAACCACCACGGTTGCGAGACGTCGATTCGCTCCAGGTCGTCGCCGGCGGGGTCGTACCAGGGGTAACCCCACCAGCGGTCGAGCGACCGGCGTCCCGATTCGATCGCACGGGCCGGATCGGCATATCCAAAGAGCGTCATATTCAATTCCTTAGGATCGGCGAATGAATAACTGTCGCGAAATCGACGCGGGAAGGGGTCGGGAGTCTTTTTTTCGTGTCGGCCGGTCGACGTTTTCGTGGATGGATAGACGCTTTTCCGGCCGACACGAAAAAAAGACTCCCGACCCCTCGGCCCCGCCACCGCCGGTACGTATGACAGTCATTCATTCGCCGATCCTTGCCAGCCGGGCCTCTTCGGCTCGCATCATCAACTCCACTTCCCAACCTTCCCGGCGAATGCGGAGATCCAAGTAGACGAGAAACCGCACCACGGCAAAATACCCGACGACGGTCCAAAGGGCCAGCGGGTAGTAGACCGTGACCATGGAGAGATCCCAATCGAAGCTGCCGACCAGGACACTCCGCACGGCATACGACGAACCCCACAGCATCGCGAACATCGCGCCGCCGAAGGCCGCGGCCCCCAGCCAGCGGCCGAAAGGATCCATGTCGCTGCCGTGGAAATCCTTGCTCCGTTGTGCCGTCGTGCGCGCCGCGCCGTTGGGCGATCGCATCGGATTCCGCTCCAGCAAAATCACTTCGCCGAGAAACGGCCGCGTCCAAGCGAAGATCGGCCGCAGCAGGCCCTGGTAGAACAGCAACTGCGGGAGCGACTGGTAAAACTCGCGGGCGATTGCTCGCCGGCCGGCCGGTTCCCCAAAAATGGCGTGGCCCAAGTAGAGCGTGGCCGCCGCGGTCGCCAGCGGCAATTCCCAGAGCACCAGCACAAGCATCAGGAACAGATAATCGGCGTGGAAAGACGATTCCAGACCATAGTCGAGGTATCCGGCCAACAGCCAATGGTTGAGCAGTGCGAATGGCATCATGCCGACCGCAAGCGCAACCAACAGCGGCCGGCCTTGACTCGGGATGACATGCAGCGCCAGATCGAGGATTTCCAGGTATCCTCGCTCGCGGACGACAATGCGGGTATGGTCGAACTGCACGGTCAGGCTCCTCGGGGATAACCGAGCACGACGAAATAGAAGGTCAGCAGACCGGCCGAAACGACCGAGACGACGGCCTTAATCCAGTAGGGGGCGGCGGAGGGGGACAAGAACGTCTCGATCACCGCCGCCATGCCGAAGAGGATCACCGCCACGGCGATGATCGGCACGGCCTGCTGGGCCGCCTGCCGCAGCGAAGCGATCCGCGGCAGTCCGCGCGTGTCTACCAGTGAAAACCCCATCCGCATTCCCGCCGCCGCCGCTAAGACGACGGCCGTCAGCTCGAAGGGGCCATGCGCGGTGACGAAATGGAAGAAATTGTCGCTCTGGGGCGTGGTGGCCATGTAGCCGAACACCGAGCCGAGAGTGGCGGCATTGTAGAGCACCGCGTACAACCCGCCCACTCCGAAGAAGATGCCGAAGGCGAAGCATCGCAGCCCGATGCCGGCATTATGCATGACGTAGAACCCGACCATGCCGCCGCCCAGACCGGGACCGCTGCCTTCGATCGGCTCCGAATACATCTCTTCCATTTGCAGGATCATCTCTCGCGGGACGACCTGCTCGGCGAAGCCCGGCACCCGATAGGCCATGATCATCGAAAGAAGAAACACGCCCCAGAAAACGCCGAAGGCCAGGCGGAGGTAATTATCACCGAAGAGCCGCCGGGGGACATCAACGAGAAGCTGCCGGCCCCAGGTGGCCGCCTGGAACGAACGGCTCCGATAAAGTTGATTATGGGCTCGGCCCACCAGGCGGTGCAGGTAATCGGTCGTCTCCGGAGGAAGCTGGTAGGCCGTAGCGAGGGCAAGGTCCGCGCAGGCGGACCGGTAGAGCGACGAGAAACGGATGGCCGTCTTCGCCTCGACTTTGCGACGCGAACCGCCCTCCATCTTCACGCACAGTTCTTCCAACTCCCGCCACTGCGCCCGGCGGGACTCCAGGAGTTCGGATACTCTCATGATTCGACGGGCGCGGCTTGATCCGCGGGTTCGGACGGCGGCGCGAAGGGACTGGTCGCTATGGGGGCGAAGGGGGAGCCTGCCGCCACGACTCGCTCTTCTTCGCGGCGGTCGGTAACAAACGTGTGGTGGTAGACCGCCGCGAGGAGCAGGTCGAGGTTCGTTTCGGGCGGTAGGTTGAACTGCCGCCGCAGGGGCCGGCCCAAGTGCCCGGCGATCTCCGCCCGCCGCGGCGCGGAGAATTGCGGCCGGCGCTGGACGTAGGCAGCCAGCGCCCGAGCCGTGGTGCGGCTCGCCTGGAAGCCGGGCGGGATCTGTCCGGCCAGTCGAACCACCTCGGCTTCCCGCAGGCGAATCACTCCTTGAAACCACTTGGGCTCTTCCACCACCACCATCGTTCCGGCGGCCAGATCTCCCAGCCGCTGGAAGCGAGGGGTCAACATGGCGCTGAGAAAACCCACCAGGTAGAACATCAGCGGCATCATGTCGGCCGCGCGGAGCACGTTCCTCAAGACAGCCTGCCAGCCGTTGATCGGCCGGCCTTCGACCGTAAGCACGCGGATGTTCATCAGGCGTTTTCCCGGAGTCTGACCGTTCCACAACGCTTCGAACAGTCCGCCGTACAGCCAGGTCAGAGCAAAGATGATTATCAGCGTCGCCGCCAGCCCGAAACCGGGAAGGCCGAGCGAGCTGAAGGCGATCATTACCGCCACCGAAGTGATCATCCACGCGGTGAGCCGGATACCGAAGTCGATCAGGTAGGCGGGCAGCCGGCGAAACGGCCCCGCTACCCGGTATCGGAAGGCGATGTTCTCCGGGGTGATGATCTCGACGGCGGTGTCCAGAGCCGATGAGTCGGACATGGGGTGATCCGCAGTGGGGTAGTAGGTTCCGCTTGCCGAGCGGAAGCGTGTGTCACGCTTGTCGGTCGTCTTCCGACATTGTAGACTCTCGCCCCACGAAGAGTCGAGGATCCCTTCTCAATCTGTTCTTGGTTGCCAGTCCCAACAATAAGCGGTCAGCAACGTTGCACGGCCGCGTTCAATCCGCCTGCCGCGCCGCCCCTTGCTGCCGAAAATGTTCCAGGAGCATCCGGAAAGCCTGTTCGCGCGGATGCTGCGCGACCAGACGCTCGGCCGTGGCGATCGCCCGGGGCCATTGGTTCTGTTGGGCGTAGAGAATGGCAAGGGCGTGGAGGTAGTCGGCCACCGCCGGCGCGAGTTCGTGGGCCGCTTGAAGCGTTTTTTCGGCCGGTTCGATTCGTCCCAGCTTCTGCAGGGCAAGGCCGTAGTTGTAAAGCACGCGAGGATTGTCGGAGAGGAGCTTCGCCGCCGTCGAAAGCATCGTCGCGGCATCCGGAAGCCGATGCTCGTTTTCGGCCAGGAGCAAGCCCAGAGAGTAGTAGGCTTCGCCCTGCTTCGGGTCGAGTTCGATGACTTCGCGAAACTGCTCTTCAGCCTTAACCTTGTCGCCGCGACTGTCGTAGAACATGGCCAGATTGATCCGTGCCGGGATGAACTCGGGATCGATCCGCAGAGCCGTCCGGTAAGATGCCTCGGCCTCGTCGAGACGTCCTTGGGCCGCATGGATCACGGCCATATTCAGATGCGCCGCCGGCTGGTCGGCGACCGCCTCCTGACCGGCCATGTATTCCGCCAGCGCGGCGTCGAACGCTTCCCGTTCGGATTGGGTGGTGATGCCGGCCGGCGCCGGGCTGAGGGCCAATGCCCGTACGGCCTCGACGCGGACGGAACGAACGGGGTCGCGAAGCAACGGCGCCAGCCGCCGGTGCAGTTCCGCTGCAGGAACCAATTCCTGCAGGCTGCGGGCGGACGCCGCGCGGACCAGCCCCTCCGCATCCTCCAGCCCCGCAACAGCCGCCGCTTCCGCGTCGCCGCTGCCATACCGGCTCAGCAGCGAGATCGCGCTGGCACGGACCATGGCGCGGGTGTCCTTGCGACGGACGACGTCCACCAAGAGGCCGTGTCCCTCGGGTTTCATCCGCCGGCCCGCGGCGATGGCGTGGGCGAAATGGGGCGGCCCCTTCGGTGGACCATACCACTCGTCGCACTTCGCCTGGGCCCACTGGGGCGTTTCTTCCTTGCTTTGGTCGTGGTGGCAGCCGTTGCAGGCGTTGGGAATATCGAGCGAGACGGTCAGGTCGGGCCGGGGGATGCGGATGCTGTGATCCCGGCGCGGATCGACTACCATGTAGGTCGTCTCCGGCATATGGCACTCGACGCACTTCGTGCCCGGCTGCGTCTCATCGGGATGATGATGGTGGTTCGGCGTGTCGTAGGTGGCGGGCAAGTGGCACTGACCGCAGAGCTTGTTGTCGGTGTATTTGACGCGGGGCGAGCCGGGCTCCTCGAACTTGATCCGCGCGGTGTGGGGATCGTGGCAATCGGTGCAGCGGACCCCCTTGTGGTACATGAGGCTTTGGATGAACGATCCGTAGACGTAGTCCTCCTCGAGGATCTGCCCGTCAGCGTAGTAAAGCTCGCCGTCGATCAATTCGTTGGTGTAGTAGTCGAGATAGGGTTTGCCGGGGCGATGACCGGGATGTACGATCCGCCGCCGCGAATGGCAGGGCGCGCAAGTCTCGATCTCCACGCGAGAATCGGGGCTCTTCAGATAAGGCAGGCCGTAGCCTACGCGGCGATCCCAGAACAGAGTCTTCGACCGGGCCAGTTCCACGTGGAGGCTGCCCGGGCCGTGGCACGTCTCGCAACTGACGTCGATCTCAGACCAGGTGGTGTGGTAGGTGTTGTCGGCCAGGTTGAAGTTCTTCTGGAGGTCCGTCGAGTGGCACTCGGCGCACATGTAATTCCAGTTCTGCAGCGGACGAGTCCAATGGAGCGGATCGTCGTGAGGGATCGCTTCGTCGGGATAGAGGTGAAACCACCGCTTCCCTTCGGTGTCCCACGCTGTCGGCAGGCACTGCACGCGGCCGTCGGAGAATTCGACGAGGTACTGCTGCAGCGGCCGAACGCCGAAGACGTACTTGATCAGAAACGTCTCCATCTCCCCCTGCCGGTTGTCGGTGGTGGCGAAGAACTCGTCGCCGCGCCGAAAGAACTTGGATGTCACATCGAAATGCGTGAACTGGCAATCGTTGAAATCGCCCAGCACCGTCTCCGCGGTGGCGGGCTGCATGGCCAGGTCGTGGTCGGAACCATGGAAGAGTTCGGTCTCGCGGGCATGGCACTCGGCGCAGGTTTCGCGGCCCACATACCGCGCGTCCTCTAAAGCATTGGCCGGCCAAGCGAACCACCAGTCGACCGCGGCCCAGGCCGCGGCGAGGACGGGGAGCAGAACCAGAGCAACGGTGAGCGAGCCTCGCTTCACGGACATCCGAGACCACTCACTTTCCGTTGCGCGACGCGAGTTCGAACGTGCAACAAGCAGCCCCGTCGTGCCGACAGGCCGTTCGATGGACCGCCGCACCGACCACCTGCGAGATCATCTCCTGGTCGATGCAGCACACCGCCTTGGTCTTTTCGTCGAACATGCCGAAGAAGGGGCAGCTTCGGCGGTGCAGAAGCAGTCGCCCCTGTTCGTCTTCCTCGACCTCGACGACATTTCCTTCTTCTCGAAGCAACTTCAGCATTTCGTTGAGGCGCCGGCGCGCCGTCGTGCCGCGGATTCGCTGGCGATACTGCTCCGCCATGGCACGGCTTACGCGGCTAAGTACTCTGCCGACCAGATCGTCGCCGCCAACCTCGGCAATCGCCCGCCAAACGGCCGGTGCCACTTGCTGCTGGTTGCTCGCAAACAACAGAAGCAGGGCGTGGTTGGTGGTGGAATAGACATGACGGGGCCGCCCGCGGCCCGGCAACCGTTCGGTCTGTCGCTCGACAAATCCGGCGGAGACCAGATCGTTGAGCTGCTCCGTTACCGCTGTTCGCGTGACACCGGTGATGCGGATCAGATTGGCCACGGAGGTTGGGGGACGACCCACCAGCAAGCGCACGATCCGCATGCCCGCGGCGCTAATCGTCACTTCGGCCGTCGCACAGTCTTCCATACCTACCCCACTGCCGGAGTGCCCGCTGGTGAGTTTGCGGTAATTCTGCCAGTCTTATCTGATAATAACGGTGGGACGGTTGTGACGCAAACCCCTGGCATCGGCGAAGGATAGGTACAGCAGGCATTCCAGCCTGACTGGCGCAGAGATAAGCTTTGCGGGGCGCCAACCTGGCCGTAACGCAGAGTCAGGCTGGAAAGCGTGACGTACTTTACGACTCCTGTGCAGCGTAAACCACTGCCTGGTGGGGGCGAGGGGGACGCAGTAAATCGACCTTCAGGTGCTCGCGAATCGCTTCCTGCAATTCCCGTGGTTCCGTGCGGTCCAGCCGTTGGAGGATTTTCTCCCAGCGATAGGCGAAACTGCCCCCCTCGTCTCGCCGCCGATGCTTGAACAGTGTATCAAAAGCGCGGCGGCGCTTGCGATACTCTCGCTGGATGTTCGAAAACCGTTTCAAGAATGCCGTCAAATAAATGCGGGCGAAGCTCTCGGGGTCTGAGACCCACGAGAGGCGGCCGTTGATCGGGGCGGCATAGGCGTGGACGACCGCCCGCAAATCCCGCACATAGTCGTTGAAGGTGCCGGTCTGATCGGCCACAATCAACTCGGCGGGCATTCCCGTGGCGTCTTCCACGATCACTTCGTCACCGTCGTCGAAGAGAATGCGCTGGTCGAGATCCGAGCGCCCGACGATCAGATTTGAAGCCGCCGCGGCGCCGAGCAGACGGGCAAACTCGAAGGCGAAGCGGTCGTTTTCGAATTTATGTCGCGCCATCTTGTCCGTGGCGATCCCGTGAATGTAATCGCGTTCAAAATACGATGACCAGATCGTGACTCCGTGACAGGCGGCCTGTGACCCGTCGTAGCGCTCGCTGACTTTTCGCGCCGACACGCGGCTCGGCAAGTTCATGCCGAGCTGCCTGCAACCCAGCCGCCGATCGAGGATATATTCCGTGTATTCTTCGGACTCGATCATCGCATCCAGGAGCGATTTGCCGCGGTCGAGGTGCTCCCGCACTCCCCATTTCTGCATACGGAGGATGCTGATGATCTCTTTCTCGCTGTCACGGAGTTTGATTTCGGCAAGATAGACGTCACGACGACCGTCCGCCTGGGGGCGGCAGCGCGAAAGTGAATGGATCACCCGACCAATGTTCACGTATTCCAGATCGCCGTATTCGCGGACGAAATTGAAGATGAACTTGCGAGCATTGTTGTCGCACAGTCGCGGCAGGTTTGCGCCGGGGCGATTCTCTTCCGGTTGCTCGAAGAGCGGATCGAGGATCAGTTCGCCCTCTTCGATCCGGCCGCCCGGCAGCCACTCGATCTGCATGTAGAACTCGGGGCTGAGCCCCAGTAACATCTCTTCAGAAACCACATCCTCCTCGCCGCCGATCAGGGCGGCGAACATGCGATTTCGCCAGCCGACGTTGCTTGGGTCGTCGTAGCGGAAGTCCGGCGGCACGGCGTCGCGAAAAAGGCTCCGAAGATGCTCGTAAACTTCGCGGAGCAGGCCCGCTTCGACGTTGCGGAAGTCATAACCCGTGAAATCCCCAGTGGAGAATCGCTTCCCCGTCTGGAAAAAGGCGATTTCCGCGTTTCCGTGGGGGTTCCTCCTCGCAGAATACTCGGCAATCTCGATCAGATGCGTTTGCAGATCGGCGTCGCCGAGCAGACCGAGCCGCTCGAACTCGCCAAAGGTGAGATAGCGCGTGCCGGTAATCCGGTTGTAATAGTAGATCTCCCGTCCGCCGATAGCGGCTCGCGAAGAAGCGACCATGTCGGTCAACTCGGGCGTCGAACGCGGCAGCGGTGAAATCCGCCAGCACTCGCCGCGTCGCTTGATCGCATCGCGAACCTGCCGGTCGAGAACGTAGAGAAAGCGGATCCGATCTTTGGAAACGATTTCCTGAAGAACCTCGTCCGCCTGGAAGGCCAAGGGCATTTTGGCGGGATCGGGGCGGATCAAAATCGCGTCCGACTCGAAAATCAGGTCGACCGATTCATCCCAGAGTTCGGATTGCTGGTGACGCGGCAAGGGCGGCAACCCATGTTCCGCACGCTGACGCTGGAGCAGTTCCACGTAAGCCAGCCGCTGGGTCGCATGGATGCCGGGCAGCGTAACGACCGCTTTATGCGCGGGAAATACCGTTCCGATTCGGGAATGAAGACGACCATCGGCTCGCCTGGCGAACGGATGCTCGCCGACGATTCGAATCCCAGCCGACATCGCTTGGGCGTCTTCGGCCACGCTTTCAACCTCAACACGTTCCTGGCTGCAAACCTCGTTATCTTCTATAGTAACCTACGGCAAGCCCCGATGCCTACCCTCAATCGGAGGCTGCTGAAAGTGGAGTCCGGACACTCCGTGGCTTGTCATAGCCGCTCATGGGCCGGTAGCATGAATTGCAGGGAGCCCGGGCATCCATCCCTCATCCGTTTGTACGAAGCTGCCCATCTCCGCTGCCGAGGTTGATCCGACGGTGCCTTCAACCGAGAAACCATTGAACTCAGACTGGAACGGGCCTTGGTTGGGGCCGGCCACCGTCGCGGTGCTCGCAGTCCTGGCAACGCTGGCAACTCTCCAACCGGGCGTGACCGGGCCGGGGGTTACCTGCGACGAGTTATACCATGTGCTCACTGGCAAACGCGCAGTTCTCACGCTGAGGCACGCGGGAATCGGATATCTCGTCAACCCGTTCAACTGGCGCGATTCCGAAATCTCGGCGGACGCCCCCCCGGTTCATCCTCCCTTGGGAAGCTGGATTCTGGGCGGTGTCCACCACCTGTTCGACGTAGCCCCCGACGATCTCCGCTCGATCTCCATTGCCGGCGGGCGGTTTGCGCCGGCGTTATCGCTGGGACTACTTGCCTTTCTCGTCGGCCTTGCGGTGGCGCGGCGTGAGGGGGCGTTGGCAGGCACGGTGGCGGCGGCCGCGGTGGTGTTGATTCCGAGGGTCTTCGCGCATGCGCACCTCGCTGCGCTGGATATGCTCACGACGGTTTTTTTTGTGGCGGCGATCTTGGCGGCCTCGGAAGCCGAGGTGCGAGGCGGCCGCCCTTGGATGTTCGCTATGGCAGGTGTCGTATGGGGACTGACGATGCTCGTCCGCCTTCACGGCGTCCTCATAGCGCCCCCGGTCACCGCATGGATGATCTGGCGGTTTCGGCGCCGCGTAGTGGGACCGTTGGCTGCCTGGACGGCGGCCGGCACGACCGTGTTTCTCCTCGGATGGCCTTGGCTCTGGGCCGATCCCGTCAACCGCCTGTTGACGTTCTTGGCCACCGGCACCGAGCGCCAGACGATTCATGTCTTCTATTGGGGACAGGTTTGGGGCGACCGCGACGTTCCTTGGCATTACCCGTTCGTTCTATTTCTCGTAACCGTCCCCGTCGGACTGTTGTTGTTGGGGGGCTTCGGCGTGTGGAGCAAGCGGCGGAGCCTTCATTCGGATGGTCTCTGTTGGCTGGCGGTTGCCGCCCTCGTGGTCGTGATGGCGGTTTTTGCCTGGCCGGGCGCCCCGGTTTACGACGGCGCGAGGCTGTTCCTGATGACGTTTCCCCTCTGGGCCATTTTCGCGGGCATCGGGGCGAAAGCGGTGGTGGATTGGCCCGTGGCATGGTGGCAGCGGCGATCCCGTGGTCTGCGAACCGGCGCCGTCGCTCTGCTCGTCGTGTCCCAGGCCGTAGGGATCGTCGCCTACCACCCTTGCCAGTTGAGCTACTACAATCTACTCGTGGGCGGGCTGCCCGGTGCGGAACGACTCGGGTTCGAGATATGCTACTGGGGCGATGCGCTCGTCGAGCCGATCCTCCGTGAAGCGCAAACGCGTTCTCGTGGCAACGGCATCCTCTTGATTCCTTCATTGGCGCCTTTCCATGCGCCCGGCATTCGGATGTCCTCCCCAGCGCTGGCAGATCATCGGGTTCCTCTTCTTGACTCGTTGTCCGCATCGCAGGAAGGCGCCGCCGCGCCACGATGTGCCGTCGTCTATCGGCGGAAGGCGGATCTGCCGCCGACGCGGGAACTGATGTGGAGCGGAGAAGTGGTTGCCGAATACAAAAAACAGGGGGTGTGGCTATCGCGGGCAATTGAGCTGCCGGTCCCGAATCCATAGCAGCCTGGCTGCTGAGTTCAGGTTCCAGCATAGCCTTGCGGAGGGGTGTTTCGTCATCCCTGCCACGAGAATTTTCCCAGGTTGATCCCCTCGACGGAAAGCCCACGTCGATTAGAATTGATAGGAACTCCCACCTAGGGCCACAATACCAGCGGAACCTGCCAGGGCCATGCAATCATTCAGCCATTTCGACTCCGAAGGCGCGAGCCGGATGGTGGATGTCGGGGAAAAGGCGATCACGGTGCGGATGGCACGAGCCGGCGCACAGGTGCGGATGCGGCGAGAAACATTGCGGCTGATTCGGGACCGAGGGCTCGCCAAAGGGGACGTCCTGGAAGTGGCCCGGCTGGCCGGCATCCTGGCGGCAAAGCGGACGGCGGAATTAATCCCTCTTTGCCATACCCTCCCCTTGGATGCCGTTTCCGTCTCGTTCCAGTTTCCCGACGAGATGACGATTGCGATTCTGGCGGAGGCGAGGGCTACGGCCCGCACCGGCGTGGAAATGGAGGCAATGGTTGCCGCCAGCATCGCCGCGCTGACGATCTATGACATGTGCAAATCGGTGGATCGGGAAATCGTCGTGGAAAACGTGCTGCTGGAAGAAAAGGCGGGGGGACGCAGTGGACACTTCCGCAGAAATCCCTGAAAATCGCCGGATTGTGAGCACCGGGCCGGGTAGGGATTCTCGGCCGGTGGAAAACTCAGCCAGGAAACAGGATTGATGTCCGAACGGCTCGATATTCGCGAACAAACTCCAGGTGATCTGCGGAAGTCCTACGGGCTGATTCGCGACGAGCTTGCCCGCACCGATCGGCTGATTCTCGACGAACTCCGCAGCGATTACCCGTTCGTCGACCGATTGGCCAAGTATGGTTTCCGTCTGGGCGGGAAACGGCTCAGGCCGGCGCTGGTTCTGCTTTGTGCGAAGGCCTGCGGCCGCCTGACGGAGGAGCATTTCGCCCTGGCCGCGGCGGTCGAGATGATCCACACGGCCACCCTCATCCACGACGACGTCCTCGACGAGGCCACCATCCGCCGCCATCTGGCCACGGTCAATACCCAATGGAGCAACGAGGCCAGCGTGCTGTTGGGCGACTACTTGTTCGCCCGCGCCGTGTCCCTGGCAAGTTCCTTGGAAACCACCTTCGCCTGTCGCGCCATCGGCGAGGCCGCCAGGGTGATGTGCGAGGGGGAATTGCGGCAGATCGACAGTCGCGGGAATTACGATCTCACCGAGGAAGAATACATCGAGATCGTGGCGGACAAGACTGCCGCGCTGTGTGCCTGCTGCTGCCGCCTGGGCGCTCACTACGCCGGCGCGGATACGGAGGTGCGCGAGATCCTCGGCAATTACGGCCGCAACCTCGGGATCGCCTTTCAAATCAAAGACGATCTTCTCGACATTCTGGGCGACGAGGCGACCACCGGTAAGTCGCTGGGAACGGATCTCGTCAAGCAGAAGCCGACCTTGCCGTTGATTCGCCTGCTGAACCGTGCCGGAGATGACCGCGACGAGATCTTGTCGCTTCTGAGTGAGTCGGACAATCACGGCCGCGAGGCCCTGCGGCCATGGTTCGACCAGGGCGATGCCGTCGTGTATTCCCAAGAGCGGGCCGAATGGCATATCCGCCAGGCAAAAGAATCGCTGCAATCGCTGCCCGGATCGCCGGCTCGCAAGGCGTTGGCGATGCTCGCCGATTTCGTCGTCGCGCGGATGTTGTAGCGGTACGTCAGGCTTTCCAGCCTGACCGAAGAATGCAATGTCAGGCTGGAAAGCCTGACGTAATTTGGCGATTCATTCCAGCCGGCGGGAGGGATCCGCCAGCATCGGGCGCAGTTCATCGACGAAGTCTTGAACATCCTTGAACTGGCGGTAGACGCTGGCGAAACGGACGTAAGCAATCTGGTCGAGCGTCCGCAACCGATCCATCACCAGTTCGCCCAAGTAGCCGGTATCGACTTCGGAGTCGAAATTCGCTTCGACGTGATTCTCGATGTCGGCCACGATCCCTTCGATCTGCGGATCACTGATCGGTCGCTTCCAACATGCCTTTTCCAGTCCCTCTTTGAGCCGGTTGCGATCGAAGGGAACCCGGGCTCCGTCTTTCTTCACGACTTTGATGGTGGTGCGTTCGACTCGCTCGTAGGTCGTGTATCGGCGCTTGCACGCCAGGCATTCGCGGCGCCGACGTATGGCGACTCCCTCCTCGCAAGTCCGCGAATCGCTCACCCGGTCGTTGTCGACGTGGCAAAACGGGCATTTCATGATGGTTTGACTCCTGGCCCCGACCTCACTATACACCAAGATGGTTTGCCGAGTAGGGGGAGGGGCACATGAGAGCTGCCCCCGCACCAATGCGAGGAGAAAGGCGAGCTGCAGAAATTCGTAGCCCGACTCTCCGAGTCGGGTTTGGCTTCGAAGCCCCGACTCGGAGAGTCAGGCTACATCCGAGGCGGGTCGATTCTTTTCTGCCGCTCGCCAAACCGGGCTGCTGCCACCGGATGGCGGCTAGACGGGGCAAGCAACCGCTCCGCGCCGCCCAGGCGACTCCGCCCGCCGATGGGGTGCCGGCTAGTGACGGTTCCCCCTGCGCCCTATAATACCATCCGCAGCGTGCCACCGTCCGGGGTCTTGCCAAAAGGATCGCATCGATGAACTGTCCTTCCTGCAACGCAGAGATCGTCGCCAATTCCCTCTTCTGTCCGCAATGTGGGGAACGCTTGCAGTCCGATACCCAACCGAAAGATGCGGCTGGGGCGGGAACCCCGTCCGCTGATCCGGAGTCGGCAGCCGGGACGAACGCGTCGTCTCCATCCGACCGTTCTCCGGACGGTAGGGCGGCCGGCCTGAAGGGCGCGATGCGCAAACGTCGTGCGGCGGGCGACGACGTGGAGGAAGAACTTTGGGCCGGGCGGTACTCGGCAAAAGACATGGTCGGGGTCTGGACGCTCACTGCCCTGCTGACGATCGGGCTGATTGTCGCGGGGTTCTACTTTCAGAACGCGATCCTCTGGTGGGCGATCCTCGCGACCGCCGTCGTGGCCTGGGGCTATCCGCTCTTCCTGCTGCTCTATCGCCGGCTGAGTGTGCGGTACCGGTTGACCTCCCAGCGGTTTTTTCACGAACAGGGAATCCTGCGGCACGTGACCGATCGGATCGAGGTCATCGATATGGACGATATCACCTTCGAGCAGTCGATCCTGCAACGGATGGTGAACGTGGGCCGCATCCGCATCACTTCCAGCGACCGCTCGCACCCCGAATTGATACTCAACGGGATCGAGGACGTGCGGAACGTCGCCACGACAATGGACGACGCGCGCCGCGCCGAGCGCTTGCGTCGCGGGCTGCATATCGAGGCGGTCTGAGAAGGGTCGCTCTTGCATCGGTGGGAACGTGGGGAAGGGGTCGGGAGTCTTTTTCCGTATCGGCCGCCAACCGCGCGAGACTTGCAGAGCGGCGATGAGGCCGATACGGAAAAAACTCCCGACCGCCTCGGCTGCTCGAAGCGGTTTGAGACGGACTGCTCGCCCTCAGCCTACCGTTCCGCCATCCTCTGATCCGACGCTAGCATCCGGGCTGCCCGGAACCGATTTCTCAGCGGTTGTCTTGCCGTCCTTGCCTTTCTCGGGTGGCGAGACGATGGTCCAGTCGCGCCGTTGGCGCGAACTGGGGATCTTCATCGCCTTGCGGTACTTGGTGACGGTGCGGCGCGCGACGGTAATGCCCTTATTCCCCAGTTCGTGAACCAGCTCTTCGTCGCTGAGCGGGTGCTGTTTATCTTCGCCGTCGATGATCTCTTGCAGCTTCAGCCGCACCGTATCCCACGCCACCTCTTCGCCGTCGGCGCTGGTGGTGCCGCCGCAGAAGAACCGTTTGAGCGGGAAAATGCCGCGAGGCGTTTGGATCCACTTGTCGTCGACCGCTCGGCTGACCGTGGTCACGTGGACGCCCACCTTATCGGCGATCTGCTGCATCTTCAACGGCTCGATCGCCTCCGGGCCTTTGTCGAGAAAGTCCTTCTGGTGGTCGACGATGGCCTGGGCGACGCGGGTGAGTGTGTTGCGACGCTGCTCGATGGAATCGATCAGCCACTGCGCCGAACTAAGTTTCTGCTTGATGTAGTCGCGGGTTTCGCTGTTGGTATCTCCGCTGGAAAGGAGTTTGCGATAGTACGGACTGATGAAAAGGCTCGGCGTCCGGCCGGCTTCCAGCCGGATCTTGTAGCCCTCGTCCGACAGCTCGACAAAAACGTCGGGAAGGACCGTCGGAACGTGGACTTCCTCGAATTCGGAGCCCGGTTTCGGGTTCAGCTTTCGCAGTTCGTGCAAGACGGCCTGGATCGTCTCCATCGTATAACCGGTTCGCCGGGCAATCGCCGGCAGTCGGTTGTACTCGATATCCTCCAGATGGTTCAGCACGATCGCTTGAAGCTGCTCGTAAAAGAGCATCCCCGGCGTCAGTTGCAGCAGAAGACACTCGCGGAGATCGCGGGCGCCGACGCCGGGAGGATCGAGCTTCTGAACCAGCGCCAATGCCTGTGCCGCCAGCGCCAGGTCTGCCTCGGTCGCGTCCGCCCCCAAGAGGTCTTCCAGGCTGCTTTGCAGGTAGCCGTTCGAATCGAGATTGTAGATGATCCGGTCGGCCATCGCCCGCAGCGGCGCGTCCAACTCGAACCAACCGAGTTGGTCGTGGAGGTAGTCCTGAAGCGATTGCGGTCGCGCGACCATGTTGGCCATGGCGTCGTGCTTGCGCTCCCCCTCTTCCTCGACCCGGTTGCTCGACGGGCGGCTTCGATCTTCGAAGTGGTCGGGCCACTCCTCGTCCATCTTCATCAGCCGCTCGAAATCGTCCTCGGTCTTCGAGCCGTCGATCACCAACTCGCGCTCTTCCTCGCTCGGTGCATCGGGCGGCTCGGGCTCATCGCGCTGGGCGGGCAGATCGGGATCTTCCTCGAGCATCTCCAGAATCGGGTTCTCCTGCATCTCCTGTTCGATGCGCTCCTCCAATGCCAGAATCGGCAATTGGAGAATCTCCATCGACTGGATCATCCGTGGCGCGAGAACCTGTTTCTGGACGAGCCGAAGCTCCTGGCCGAATGAAAGTCGCATGGCGCCTTCGGGCTGAAGCGGCCGACGACCCGGGCTTCAACCGCTACCTCCTTCCTCATGAAAAGGCTGCTTCCGAACCGTTACCCCCACCCTCCGGCCTCGGCCAAGCGGTCCGGGCTCTGTCGGAAGACTTTGAAACCAGCGCTAAAACTCTCGCCGGCCCGTCAGCGCGTCCGAGAGAATTTCCTTGTTAGCGAATTCTAGCACACTGCCAGAGGTGATCCCCCGGGCGAGCCGTGTAATGCGAATCGGCGATGGCACTTCAGAGAGCAGATTGGAGATGTGCAACGCGGTGCCGTCGCCTTCAACCGTAGGATTCGTTGCCATGACAAGCTCCCGGAAAGTGCCGTCGCGGACACGGCGGACCAGCGCGTCGATCGTCAATTGATCCGGACCGATCCCATCAAGCGGGGCAATCCTTCCCAGCAGCACGTGATACAGTCCATGATAAACGCCCGTCTGCTCCAGCGCGATCAGATCTCGTGGCTGCTCAACGACGCAAAGAATCTCCCGCTCGCGCCGCACATCGCGGCAGATGGCGCACTCGTCGCTTTCCGCCAAATTGTAGCAATTGCGGCAATAACGGACGTTCTCCTTCACATCCCGGATGGCGTCGGCCAGCGCCAGGGCCTCATTGCGGTGGACTCGGAGGACATGATACGTCAGCCGCTCGGCCGATTTCTTTCCGATGCCGGGCAACCGGGCGAATTCGTTGATCAGTCGGCTTACCGATTCCGTGAGTTCCGGCACGCATGTCTCCCTTAGGCTTTCTCGCCGTTCGGTGAGTCGTCGTTGGTTTCAAAAAACTGCCCCAAGGCCTGTTCAAGCCCGGGCAGCTCGATTCCGCCGGTCATCGACTTCATGGCATCGGCGTGGAGTTGCTTGCCTTTGGTGATGGCTTGATTCACGGCGGACGCGACGAGATCCTCGACCAGTTCGCGATCGTTCTGGTCGAAGAGTTGCTGGTCGATACTGCAGCGCAACACTTCCATCAGTCCATTGACCTCGATCTCCACCATGCCCCCGCCCGAGGATCCGGTAACCCTACGGCCGCGGAGTTCCCCTGCAAGTCCCTGCATTCTCGTGCCCATTTCGCGAGCTTGCTGCAGTAGGGCGCCGAAATTGGAAAGTCCCTTGAACACGTCAAGCTCCTCCGCCTCAAATGCGGCCTGTTTCGGATGTTCGTATCAATTCTCTACGCAAACGCCGGGCTTCGTGTTGCATTCAACGCTTTCGTCGTTCAGCCATCGATCCGCGGCTCGTCCACCCGTTGCGGTTGAGCTCCAAACAACTCGGTCGCCCGACGAATCATGGGATGCTGGGCGATTTCCCCGAGTCGCTGGAGCGGATTAACCGCCCGCACCGGCTGCGATGCCTCCACGAGGGCAGGCGCCTCCTCCAGCACGGCAAACTCCACCCGTATCGCCGCCCCGGCGATTTGCCGCAACGCCTCTTCAAAACGAGCGGTGTTTTGGGTGCAATACGTCTGTGACAAAGTATACCGCGCTGGAAAACTCACCACTAGGCGATTTGGCGCAGAAATTGCTACCCGGTGGAACTGCTTCGCATGCTCGCCCGCGAATCCGCTCAGGCTGGCAATCGCCTGCGACCAGATTTCCGGGGCATTTTCGGCCGTCAAGGGCCCCATGGCCTCAACCGGACCCGCCTGCGGCGTTTCGGCCGGCTCAGCCGCCGCTACGCTCGTTTTTTTTTTGCGTCCGTGACGGACCCTCCGCTTGACGCGACCACTGGACGAGGCGATTCCGTCCCGCGGCTGGTGGACGCACCCTGCAGTTGAGCAATCAAAGTGGACAATTCCGCGAGATCGTCCAACTGGCAGATCCGCACCAGCGCCAATTCCGCCAGAATCCGCCCTTGCGTGCTGTATCGCATCCGGGAGAGCGTTTGATCGAGAAGCTGCATGGCGGCCAGAATCGGCTCGATGCCCCACTTTTGGGACACAACAACAACTTCGTCCCGGCTGTTCTGCGCAACCGATAGGAACGTGTCGGGGGGCGCTCCTACCGCCGCCACCATGCAGTCGCGGAGATAGGCGAGAAGTTGTTCCAGCAGCAACCCGACGTCGACCCCTTCGTCGACCGCCGTATCCAGTTCGGCCAGAGCGGCAGCGGCGTTGCGATTGACCAGATGCTGTGCCAACTGCCCCAAGCGTTCGTCCCCCGCCGACCCCAACATGCCGTGAACGTCGGCCACCGTGATCCGTTCGGGCGCAAATGCGAGCAACTGCTCTAACAGCGACTGACTGTCGCGCATCGAACCGGCGGCACGGCGGGCAAGGATCTCCAGCGCCTCGGTGTCCGCTGAGACACCCTCCGCTTCAACGATCTGTGCCAGCCGCTTCGCGATCGACGCGGACGAGATCCCCGCAAAATCGAACCGTTGACACCGCGACAAGATCGTGATCGGGATCTTCGACGGCTCCGTGGTGCAGAAGATGAACTTCACGTGCTCGGGCGGCTCTTCGAGAGTCTTCAACAAAGCGTTGAAAGCCTCGCGGGTGAGCATATGGACTTCGTCGATGATGTAGATCTTAAAACGGGCCCGGCTCGGACGCACATTCGCGTTCTGACGCAATTGCCGGATCTCATCGATTCCGCGATTGCTGGCGCCGTCGATTTCCAGCACATCCACGTCGTCGCCGGCGGAGATACTCTGGCAGATATCGCATTGATTGCACGGTTCGGCCGTCGGACCGTTCTGGCAGTCCAGTGCCTTGGCGAGGATCCGAGCCGTCGACGTCTTTCCCGTCCCGCGGGCGCCGGTGAAGAGATAAGCATGTCCAACCCGGCCGGTGCCGATCGCGTTGGACAACGCCCGCGCGACATGCTCCTGTCCCAGCAACTCGCCAAATGCTTGAGGACGGTATCGCCGGGCAACGACGACATACTGCCGCGCGGCGACAGAGGGCTCCGGAGTGTCCGCAGTGAGTGAGTCGGACATGCGAGTTCGGCGGCTGAGACACGGGCTTGGTGGAGAGGAACCGGTTTTGCCGGCCGCCTCTCCGGCCCCCGATGAGGGACCCACGACACATGGTTACGCCGCTTATGGCTGCTGACTTTCGCCCCTGACCAGGTTCACAGCTCCCCATTGTCGGGGCCCCTCATCGGAGGCCGGTATGCAAGGCACCGACTCTCTACGTTGTACGATGTGCCAAGCCGGGCGTCAAAGGGGGGCGGACCGCTAACGCTTGTGGCCCACAACAGGTGCGATAGAATAATAGAATAGCGGGTAGGGATTAAACCCTTCCGAGGTATCGTGTGCAAGGCAGACGATTATGGCTGTGAGTGTCGCTCACCGGCGGTTTTCCCTGGCAGATTACGCCCGGCTTCGCGAGGTCGGCATCCTAGCGGAAGACCTGATCCTTGACTGACGCTGCCCTCGGCTTTTCTTTAGATTCCTGCCCCCCGCAAAACCGCTTTGCCCGTATCATGAGACTCAATCGACGCGCGCTGGGGCTCTGCCAGCAACTCATCGAGAATGCGGACGATCTCCGGATCGCGGTATACCATACTCCCGGCCAAGCGCGGGTTCTCGACTGCGGAGTGGACGTACCCGGCGGGCTGGAAGCTGGCCGGCGGCTCGCAGAAATCTGCCTCTCCGGCCTTGGTCAGGTCGAGCTGTTTCCAGGCGGCGGCAGGGGGCGAACGCCCGAGGTGAGCGTCCGAACGGATCAACCGGTGGCGGCCTGCATGGCCTCGCAATACGCGGGTTGGCAAATCAAGCACCAAAGCTATTTCGCCATGGGCTCGGGCCCCATGCGAGCCGCCGCAGGCAGGGAACCGTTGTTCGACGTGATCGGCTGCCGGGAAAGCGACGGGGTGGCGGTCGGCGTGCTGGAATCTTCTCGATTGCCTCCACCGGAGGTCTGCCGCGAAATCGCTGAGAAATGCCGGGTCGAGCCGAACGCTCTCACGCTGCTGGTCGCGCCGACGGCGAGCCAGGCCGGCACGATCCAGGTGGTGGCCCGGTCCGTGGAAACCGCACTGCATAAGCTCCA
>JAAYEH010000262.1 GCA_012728855.1 Rhodopirellula sp.
CGACGGCCAAACCTCATTGAGGCAACCTTTTCCCGGCGGACTCTCGCCGCGAGGCTTCCGGATTCGGCCGCTCACTCGACCACGACCGGGAAGGGCATCCCGATACGGTCTAGCAACCGGAGTATATCATTCAGTACTCTTTTACGCAATAGCCTCTGTTTTCTCTATCGTCAAAAGGAAGTGCGCTGCGGGACACGAACTCCGGCACACTCGGGGGCCGTGGCGCTTCGCACGGCTATTTCTCCTGATGCCGACTACGAGTTGCTCTGAATTCGACTCTGGAAGCGCTCCAAAGTCAAGGGTCTGCTTGTTTCTTGTTCACGTTCATCGACGGGCGCGCCATTGCGATGTCTCCCGCGAGTCTTCGTCAGTCCCTCCTTTTCGGCTGTGTTCTGGTGGCTACTCCACTCTTCGTTCGGGGACGATCCTTGGGGGCCATGTTATTCAAATCTCCGGATGCATGAAGTCCGTGAAAAGCGGTGTATCGGACAGGGGGGTTTTTCGTCTTGAGATGGGTAGAGGGTCCACCCGAAAAGGGTACTCATGTGCTATTTTCCGCAGTCGGGCTTGACGGCCTCTATTCGTAAGTGTATACTGTGAGTGAATTCACAGTGTGAGTCGGTTCACAAGTAGCTTCCTGGGCCGGTATTCTGGCGTAAGTGAGATTCCAATGCCTGATTCTGCTAATGCTTTGTCGGAGCATGCAGTCGAGCGTTTGATCGCTTATCGGCGGCATTTGCGCCAGTGGCTGATGCAGGATTCCGACCGAATCTACTCGCACGATCTGGCGAAGCCCGAAGGAGTTACACCGGCTCAGGTGCGGCGCGACCTGATGACCATCGGATACACGGGAAGCCCCGCCAGAGGTTATGACGCGAAGGGGTTGATCTCGCACATTTCGTCGTTACTGGACGCCCGTTCGGTAGGTGGATTTGCCCTGGTTGGAGTAGGACACCTGGGGCGTGCCATTCTGGATTACCTGGCGCGCCAGCACCCCGAATACAACATAGCGGCCTTTGATGTGAATCCGGACAAAGCGGGAGGGGTGACGCACGGGTGCCGCTGCTACATGATCGATGAACTGAAGCAGGTTCTGGGGCAACAGTCGATGTGGGTGGGGATCATCACGGTGCCGGCGGACGCTGCCCAGGATGCAGCCTCGCGGCTCGTGGAAGCAGGCGTATGTGGCTTGTTGAATTTCGCGCCGGTGCGACTGCGAGTACCGGCGAAGGTTTACGTGGAAAACGTCGATATTGCGTTGCAGTTGGAGAAGGTAGCGTTCTTCGCAGTCGCAAGTCGGCCGAAGGAGACACAAGAGTGATCACTCAATACGAAGGGGTGTCCGCCGTACTGGATGCTTTCCCCGACGCCCGGCGCGAGCAACTTATTCCGATCCTGCAAGCGGTGCAGGAGCGGGAGGGTTATCTGTCGCGCGATGCGATGATCGCGGTCGGACGTCGGCTGAAGCTGCCGGTCACCAAGGTCTATGGCGTCGCCACATTCTACAACCAGTTTCGCTTTCAGCCCAAAGGCAAGATCCATTGCCAGGTCTGCCGCGGAACGGCGTGTCACGTAAAAGGTTCGGCGGCCGTGTTGGAGGCGCTGAAGCAGACGCTCAAAATCGAGGCCGGACAGACGACTCGCGACGGCCTCTTCAGCATTGAAGTGGTGGCGTGCATCGGGGCGTGCGGTTTGGCGCCGGTGGTGGCGATTAACGGCGAGTTTCATGCCGGCGTCACCCCCGATCGGATACGAAAAATTATTGAACAATACCGTAAACAACTCCAAAGTGATGGAAACGGCGATGACTAGCTCGGTGTGTGACTGTCATAAACCAGCAGTCGAGCAACCGACGTGGGTGCGCGACCTGCTTTGCGGTGAAACAACCGTAATGAAACAGACTGACCGGTTGGCGCACTTGCGGCGCGACCTTGTTAGTCGGCCGACGATTTACGTCGGAACCGGAACCTGCGGGCTTGGCGCCGGAGCCGCCGAGACGCTGGCGGCAATACGCCGCTATCTCGAGTCGCATGCGATCGCCGCCGACATCGTCGAGGTAGGCTGCATCGGGTTGTGCGCGGCTGAACCGCTTGTCGATGTGCAGCTCCCCGGTCGGACACGCCTCTGTTTTCAAGGAGTAACCGGCAAAGAAGTCGACCGTCTGCTGGATAAGGTATTGGCCGATGACGCGCCCAAAGAACGAGTGCTTGGGCAATTTCGGCCGGCGACCGAACCGACGGCCCCGATACAGCCGTGGCCCGACGTACCCTACCTGGATGAACACCCGTTCTTCGCGCCCCAGACACGTTGGGTGTTGGCGAACTGCGGGTTGATCGATCCGGGCAGCATTGACGAATACATCGCACGCGGCGGCTACCTCGCTTTGGCGCGTGTTCTGCGAGAGCGGACGCCGGCGGAAGTGTGCGACGTGGTGGAACGAGCTGGGTTGCGCGGCCGAGGCGGCGGCGGATTTCCAACCGGCAGAAAGTGGAAGTTCGCGCTGAACACGTCAAGCGAGCAGAAGTACCTGGTCTGCAATGCGGACGAGGGCGATCCCGGCGCGTTCATGGACCGTGCGGTGATCGAGGGCGATCCACATCGGCTGGTGGAAGGGATTGCCGTCGCGGCCTATGCCATCGGCGCGACGAAGGCGTACGTTTACATTCGCGCCGAGTATCCGTTGGCGATATCGCGATTGCGCCAGGCGATCGAGCAGGCGCAGGCGTATGGGCTGCTTGGCGAGAACATACTGGGCCGAGGGTTCAATCTTCAGGTCGCCATCAAGATGGGCGCGGGAGCATTTGTTTGCGGAGAAGAGACCGCTTTGATTCACAGCATTGAAGGGAAACGCGGCATGCCGCGACCGCGCCCCCCCTTCCCGGCCGTGAACGGACTTCTTGGCAAGCCGACCGTGATCAACAACGTCGAGACGCTGGCCAACCTCCCGTCGCTGATTGGAAACGGCGAGGAATGGTTCGCCAAGCTGGGGACGGACACCAGTAAAGGGACGAAAGTCTTCGCGCTGTCGGGGAATATCCGCCTGACCGGGCTGGTCGAGGTCGCGATGGGCACGACGGTGCGCGACATCGTGTTCAACATCGGCGGCGGCATTCCGGGTGGGAAGACATTCAAAGCCGCGCAGATGGGCGGGCCTTCCGGCGGTTGCATTCCCGAGCAACACCTCGATATCCAAATCGACTACGAATCGCTGAAGACCGTTGGCGCCATGATGGGATCGGGCGGGCTGGTCGTCATGGACGAAGACACGTGCATGGTGGATATCGCCAAGTTCTTCATGGATTTCATACAGCGCGAAAGCTGCGGCAAGTGCATTCCCTGTCGCGAGGGCACGAAACGCATGCTCGAGATTCTCCAGCGCATTACGCGGGCGCGGCGCGGTGAAACCAGCGGCATTGACGCGCTCGAACGATTCAAAGGCGTGATGACTCTCGAACGGTTGGCGGATGTGATCCGCGATACGAGTCTGTGCGGATTGGGGCAATCGGCTCCGAACCCCGTGCTTTCAACATTGCGATGGTTCCGGCATGAATATGAGGCGCACGTTTACGATCGCAAGTGTCCGGCCGGCGCGTGCCGTGAGTTGTTGCATTACCGAATTGACTCCGAGAAGTGCAAGGGCTGCACGCTTTGCGCGAAACACTGTCCCGCGGAAGCGATTGTGGGGGCGCCGAAGACTCCTCACTATATTGTCGAGGACAAGTGCATTGCATGCGGCGCCTGTTTGGAATCGTGCCGACTGGGAGCCGTTGTCGCCGAGTGAACAATGCCGGATCAGGATAAACCAGGAAGAATCTGGAGAGGGTTATGATATTCGTTGAAATCAATGGCCGGTCCGTATCCGCCGAGATCGGCGAGACGATTCTGGATGTGTGTCGGCGAGCGGGCGTGAACGTGCCGACACTGTGCCATATGGCAGACCTGACGCCGACGGGTGCGTGCCGTATATGCGTGGTCGAAGTGGAAGGCCAGCACAACCTGGTGCCGTCCTGTGCCTTTCCCGTCGCCGACGGGATGAAAGTTCAAACGCACTCACCACGGGCGATAAGGGCACGACAGACGATTGTGGAACTGTTGCTCGCCGGCCACCCGGACGATTGCCTGTACTGCGTGCGCAACAACGCGTGTGAGTTGCAGAAGCTGGCCTACGAATTGGGCGTGCGCGAACGGCGGTATACGGGTTCTCGTAACGAGTACAAGATCGACGTATCGAGCCCCTCGCTCGTTCGCGATCCGTCCAAGTGCATCCTGTGCGGCAAATGCGTCCGTTTCTGCGAGGAAATCCAGGGGGTCGCGGCGATTGACTTCACTAAGCGCGGCAGCCAGACGGTCGTGACCACGGCGTTCAACCAGGGGCTGAACGTCTCGAACTGCATCAACTGCGGCCAGTGCGTCATGGTGTGCCCCACCGGCGCGCTGCGAGAGCAGGATAATCTGAGGGAAGTGATCGAGGCCCTGGCGGATCCCGCCAAGACCGTTGTGGTGCAGCACGCGCCCGCAGTTTCGGTCACGTTGGCCGAGGAGTTCGGCGTGAAGCCCGGCAAGGACATAGCCGGGACCATGACCGCGGCGTTGAGGGCGCTGGGGTTCGACCGCGTATTCGACACGGCGTTCGCGGCCGACCTGACGATCATGGAGGAAGGTTCCGAACTGGTGCATCGCGTTCGCAACGGTGGAACGCTGCCGATGCTGACGAGTTGTTCGCCGGGGTGGATCAAGTTCGTCGAGCA
>JAAYEH010000263.1 GCA_012728855.1 Rhodopirellula sp.
GGCCATCGAGTTGGTCCGCCCGGGAAAGGGGACAGGCACCGTCGCGGCAACCTCCAACCTCGCGGAAAACCTCCATTTGCGACGGAGCCAGTCCCCTTTCCCGGGCTGCCGCACTTACAGTTTGAGTTTCTTACGGCTCCTTACTCGATCATGCCCCGCTGCTTCTGCAGCATCCCGACCGGCAACGGACCGTAGCCGTCCTTGATCACGACTTCCTGGCCCTCCTGAGAAAGCACGTACTTCACGAACTCTTGGACGAGTGCCGAAAGCGGCTCGCCCGGCTTCTTGGCGACGTAGACATAGAGGCTTCGACCCAGCGGGTAGCTCCCATCGATCGCATTGTCGAACGAAGGGGCCGACAGCGGACTGGTATGGTCTTTGGCCAGCGGGACGGCCCGAACCTCTGAGGTCTTGTAACCGATCCCCGAGTACCCGACGCCCGCTCGGTCGTTGGCCACCGCATTGACCACCGCGGCGGAGCCCGGCTGCTCCTTGACGGAATCCTTATAGTCGCCTTTGCCCAACGCATGCTCCTTGAAGAAACCGTAGGTTCCGCTGGCGGAATTACGTCCATAAATGCTCATCGGAAGCTTGTCCCAATCGCCGCTCAGTCCGACCTGCCCCCAGGTCTCCACGTTGGCGAAGCCGCTTTTGCGGGTCTTGGAGAAGATGCTGTCCAACTGCGCCAGCGTGAATCCTTTGACCGGATTGTCGCGGCTGACGTAGACGGCCAGGCAGTCGATGGCCACACTGATCTGCGTCGGCCGATACCCGTGTTTTTTCTCGAAGGCATCTTCTTCTTCCGGCTTCATCTTCCGCGACATCGGGCCCAACTGCGCGGTGCCTTCGGTCAATGCCGGCGGAGCGGTCGCCGAGCCTTTGCCCTCGATCTGGATCTTCACGTTGGGATAGAGCTTCTGAAACCCTTCGGCCCAAAGGGTCATCAGGTTGTTGAGCGTGTCGGAGCCGATACTGTTGAGATTGCCGGACACCCCCGAGACCTTTTCGTAGGCCGGCACGGCCGGATCGACTTGCACGCCCTGGGCCAGTCCGCGATTGCCATAAGCCAACCCAATCAGCATCAACGCAGCCCAACCGCATCTCCAGAAGTTCTTCATCAGGGTCTCTCCTTTTTTTCGGGCTTCAACTCGACGGCTTGCGCAAAACGCCACGAGCCCATTGCTCCGCGTTCAGCCCGATTCTACTAGCACTGTGTTAGACGACCATCGATCCATTGTTAGAACCGTGTTAGCAACGGGACCGCTCCACAGCTCGTTTAACCGCAGTGCCCAACGGGCCGCGCGCACCAGCGACGGGCGGTGTGCCATCCGTAGCACCGCGCGCTCGGACTCGGCCGGCCTCCCCACCGTCGCGCGGCCCGTTGGGCACTGCGGTTAAACGACCGCCTCGACCCACCGTTCGACTTGGACATCTGCCGCTCGATCGGCGATGCCGTCGGCGTCGCCGCGCCGCTTGAAGCACGCCCTGTCGGCACAAGGGGCGGGCAGCACCCCCTCCGTAATCCAGCCGCGATCGTCTCGCCCGGAATGCCGGAATATAAGTAGATTGACAGAATGGAATCCGTTTGGTCATAATGTCGGCCGTCCTTGCCATACTTGAGTTTGCGCCACTCGGATTGGGCGGGGTGACAGCGGTTCCATCGTGCCAGGTCGTGCCGAAAGCATGTCGGGAGAAAACCCTAACTCAAGAGCGAACAAGACCGGCCTCTGTGTTTCCGGAGCGCTGCTGTCGTTTGCCTTGGTCGTCGCCCTGGTCCCTCTTCCGTTTTCACCCCCCTTCCCTAGCGCAGCAAAAATCCCCGATTGGGCGACCGACACGGCACCAGTGCGTCGTCCCAAACCGGAACCGGTCTATTCCTGGTCCGCATTTGCCTATCACTGCAGCGACTGCCATAGGATCATCCCTCCACCTTCCGGGGAAAGTATTCGCACCCCCGTGCAGCACAGTGAAATCGTGCTGGCGCACGGCATCAACACTCGATGCCTCAACTGTCACCATCCGGTCAGTCGAGACGCCTTTGTCAACGACGAGGGGGGCGAAATCCCCTGGAATCAGCCGCAACTCGTTTGTGCCAAGTGCCACGGCCCGGTCTATCGCGATTGGCAACACGGGTCGCACGGCCGCACCAACGGATACTGGGACAAGACGCGCGGGCCGCAGAGCCGGCGGAAGTGCATCGAGTGTCACGATCCGCACCAGCCGCCTTTCCCTCCAATGAAACCGGCTCCCGCGCCGCACACGCTGCGGATGGGACAGAAGAGCACCGTCGAGCACGCGGAGTCAGACAATCCGTTGCGGCTGAGCCGGAAAGCGGGCCGCGGCGCCGTTGGCGTATCCGAGGAGGAGCCCTGAGCGATGCTGAACTCCCGCGACTCGAATGCCTCCCAAGACGCCGGCAGCGACTCCGAGTCGCGCGACGTCACTCGCCGCGGGTTCTTGACGAAGGGCGTCGCCGCGCTGGCCGGCGCTTCGGCCGTTGCCGCCGCCCTCTCGCCCCTTCGCCACCTGAACCGCGAGGATATTCCCAGCGTCGAAGAGTTTTTCCAAAAGCACTACAAGGAGATGACGCCCGACGACAAGCAGCGGCTCTTTGCGAGGATTCGGGAGACGGTCCAACAGCGGTTCAAGGTCGCGCCGAGCCTGACCGATCCGCCGCCGCTGGACGGGGTCGAATTCGTCTATGGGCTGAACATCAGCCGTTGCATCGGCTGCCGCAAGTGCGTTTATGCCTGCGTCGAGGAGAACAACCAGTCTCGGTCGCCGGAAATCCAATACATCCGCGTGCTGGCGATGGAGAAAGGGAGCATCGACGTCGAGAGTTCCGATCATTACTACGATCCTCCCCTGGTACCGGATCCGGACAAGTACTACATGCCCGTCCAGTGCCACCAATGCGCCAAGCCTCCCTGCGTGAAGGTCTGCCCGGTCGAGGCCACCTGGCAGGAGCCGGACGGGATCACGGTGATCGATTACGATTGGTGCATCGGCTGCCGCTATTGCGAGGCCGCCTGCCCGTACTGGGCGAGGCGATTCAACTTCACTGAGCCGGAGATTCCCGAGGGCGAACTGAACCCGAACATCGCCTACCTCTCGAATCGGCCTCGCACCAAGGGGGTGATGGAGAAATGCACGTACTGCCTGCATCGGACGCGGGTCGGCCGCCTGCCCGCCTGCGTGGAGGTCTGTCCGACTGGGTCGCGAAAGTTCGGCAACGTGCTGGATCCGGATAGCGAGGTGGCCTATATCCTCAAACACAAGCGCGTCTACGTCCTCAAGGAAGAGGTCGGCACGACTCCCCGTTTCTTTTACTACTTCGATGAGCGTGGGAGCCGATTCCACGAGCCGATCGCGCCGGAAGAGCCGGATCATGCGGGGGGCGCCGCATGAAGAAATACGCCACCTTTCTCTGGGACTGCTTCCGGCTGAGTTTCGTGGGCGATTGGCGGTATCATCTCTGGATGACCGTCCTGACGCTGGTGACTCTGACGGGCCTCTACGCCTACTGCCGCCAGCTCGTCTACGGCCTGGTGACGACGGGAATGACCGACCAGGTCTCCTGGGGGCTCTACATCGCCAATTTCACTTATCTGGTGGGACTTGCGGCGGCGGCGGCGATGCTGGTGATTCCGGTCTACGTCTATCGCAACATGCATCTGCACGACGTGGTGATCTTCGGCGAGTTGCTGGCCGTGGCGGTGATCGTCATGTGCCTGTTGTTCGTGATGGCCGACCTCGGCAGGCCGGACCGGTTCATGCATCTGCTCTGGCGTTTCAACTTCCCCATTTCCATGCTGACCTGGGACGTCATCGCGCTGAACGGCTACCTGTTGCTGAACCTGCACATCTGCGGCTACCTGATTTATTGCGCCTACTGCGGACGCATGCCGTCGCCGGCTTTTTATGTGCCGTTCGTGTTCGTGGCGATCGTTTGGGCGGTGAGCATTCATACGGTCACAGCGTTTCTCTACGTCGGCCTGGGGGGGCGGCCGTTCTGGAATTCCGCCATTATCGCGCCGCGGTTCCTGGCCAGCGCCTTTGCCGCGGGGCCCGCCTTCATCATTCTCACGCTGCAGGTCGTGCGTCGCTACTCGCGCCACCATGTCAGCTTCGACGCCTTGCTTACACTGCGGCGGATCGTCCAGGTGGCCATGATCATCAACCTCTTTCTCCTCGCCTGCGAGGTCTTCACGGAGTTCTACACCGACTCGGCACATCTGGCGTCGTCCCGCTATCTCTATTTCGGCTTGCACGGCCGCCACGCCCTCGTCCCATGGATCTGGACCGCCGTCTCGATGAACCTGGTTGCCACGCTACTGTTGGTTCTGCCGGCATCGCGGGGCCTCAGAATGCTGAACACGGCTTGCGTGTTGTCGATCGTCGGCATCTGGATCGAGAAGGGGATGGGGCTGATCGTTCCGGCTTTTATTCCCACTCCGTTGGGCGAGATCGTCGAGTACGCGCCGACGATCAACGAAATCGCCGTCTGTCTGGGCATCTGGGCCTTCGGCCTCTTGCTGTACACGATCTTCGTCCGCATCTCCGTACCGGTGCTTGCCGGCGAACTGACCTATGAAAAGCGTTTCGATAAGTAACAAGAAAGTGTCAGGAACCTTTTGTGCCCAGCACCCGCACGGCCGGTTCCCGGCAAATGGTTCCTGATTCCTTCTTGTCGACTAATCCTTAGCGAGGGAGTGACACGACCATGAACCCGACTTCTACGATGAACACCAATCTGCGTGCGGGCCTCGCCGCACTTGGGATCTCGATCTTCGGCCTTGCCCCTGCCGCCTTCGGCCAGGCGTGGGGGCTGCCGGAAATGTCGAAAGAGACCCGGGCGTGTGTCGATTGCCACAAGCTCGAAAACGCGCCGATCTATCAGCAGTGGGGTAACAGCAAGCATTACCGGGCCAACGTCGGCTGTTTCGAGTGCCACGCCGCCGAGGAGGGCGAACCCGATGCGTTCCAACACGAAGGGCAGTGGATCGCCACCATCGTTTCGCCCAAGGACTGCGCCAGGTGTCATTCGCAAGAAGCGAGCGAGTTTGCCAGTTCGCATCATTCCAAAGGCGCGCGCATCCTCGGTTCGTTGGACAACAACCTCGCCGAGGTTGTCGAGGGCAACCGTGGCCTGGTCACCCCCGCCTTCCAGAACGGAGTGAGCGCGACGGCCGTCAGCGGCTGCTGGCAATGTCACGGCACCGAGGTCAAGGTGCTGCCGGGAGGCAAGCTCGACCCGGCTACCTGGCCCAACACGGGCATCGGTCGCATCAATCCCGACGGCTCCGAAGGGTCGTGCTCAGCCTGCCACAGCCGCCACTCCTTCTCGGCCTACCAGGCGCGCCACCCGGACAACTGCGGTAAGTGCCACATGGGGCCCGATCACCCGCAGATGGAAATTTACTACGAATCGAAACACGGCATTGCCTTCCGGGCCTTTCGCGAGAAGTTGAACATGGACTCGTCGAAATGGGTCGTCGGCGAAGATTACCATCTGGCCCCGACGTGCGCAACCTGCCACATGAGCGCCACCCCCTCGCGCGCCGCGACCAAAGATCGGCCCGCGACACCCGGCCTGCGGGTCACCCACGATGTCGGCCTGCGGATTAGTTGGAACAACCGGCCGGCCGTCTCCATACGGCCCGAGGTCAGCGACGAGAAGATGGGGCTGCCGGGGGCCTCGGTCAACTGGCAAACGCGCCGCAACAACATGAAGACCGTCTGTATCAACTGCCATGAACAGCAGTGGGTCGACAATTTCTACGTCCAATACGACGGCCTCATCGACGTCTATCACGAAAAGTTCGCCAAACCGGGCCTGGCGCTGTACGGCCTGGCAAAGCCGTTGATGGAGCCGGTGGAGTTTACCAATCGTTTGGACTGGACCTGGTTTGAGATCTGGCACCACGAAGGCCGCCGGGCCCGGCACGGGGCATCGATGATGGGCCCCGACTACACGCATTGGCACGGCACCTACGAAGTTGCCAAGCACTTCTATTCCGAGATGATTCCCGAACTGAGGCACCTCGTCGCTGAAGGCAAGCGCTCCGGCGACCCGGCGAAAGCCGCCGCCGCCAACGTCCTGGAAAAGAAGATCGCCGAGGTGCTCTCCTCCGCCAACCATCGCTGGTATCTGAACCAGATGGATCCGGCCGAAAAGGCGGAGCGCGAACGAAGGCAGAAGGAATTCCAGAGCCGCTATGGGAAATAGGGCAAGCGGCAGGAATTGATTCACCTGCTAAACAGGAGTCAACAGAGATAACGGAGATGATCTCTCTGTTGCCTCGGTCTCCTCTGTTTTCGAGGCTCTTCCGAAGAATCGGTGGGTAAGCCTAAGCCGTTGACACTCACGAACACTCAGATTTCCCGTCAATTTGACCTAAGCGGTACGCGGTTTTCCTGTATCGGAAAGACGGCAACAGAGAAGA
>JAAYEH010000264.1 GCA_012728855.1 Rhodopirellula sp.
AGCAAAATGTGCCTGTCCCCTTCTCCTCGCGAGGTTCTGGGATAGGCTCTTGGGCTACCGTCCCTCGCGGAAGCTGTCGAAATACTCCTTGGCGTGCTGCCGGTGTTTCCGGGGCATCTGCTGACCGGTAAGCGGATCCGTCTCCTGTTGGCGGGCGGACTGCACTTCTTGTTGGATCTGCTGACGAACATCCCCTTTCACGTTGGGGCCGTCAATTTCGCCGACGACCAGCGCCGCTCCGGGGCCGATCTTCATGGGCGGCTTGGTATCGTAGAAACTCGAGTCGGTCTCCGCTTCCGGGCGATCTCCCTGCCCCCGGCCCCGGCCTAGGCCGAATCCCGGGTTTTCGCATTCCAGGCATCCCATCCCGCCGCAGTTCGGGCAGTTCATCTGCTCTCGGGCCTGGGCGAGCTGATCCTTTGCCTCGTCGAGCATCTCCAACTCATCGAGCTGTTTCTGAAGATCCTCCAGCCCCTCTTGGAGTTGGTTGAGCGTGTCGCCCGCGTCTTGAAGCTGCCCATCCTTGAGGCATTGGGAACACTGCCCGAGTTTTTGGGCCAGATCCTCGAGCCGCTCGATCTGCGGGAGTTGCTCGCGAAGCCGATCGAGTTGTTCCTGGAGCTTGTCGGCTTGTTGGTTCTGGCCCATTTGCCGAGCCTGCTCGAGCTGCTTCTTGAGATCCTCCTCGGTCTTGCGAGCTGCATCGGCAAGCTGCTCGAGCTTCTGCTTCATCTCCTCCATCTGCTTGGCCAACTCCACGCGCTGCTGCTCGGAGAGTTTACCAGAGGCTAGTTCCGACTTGAGTTGCTCCAATTCCCTCATCGCCTTGTTCAAGTCGCCTCGGCTGACGGCGTCGAGGAAGCGGTCGGCGGGGCCCCGGGTGATATCCTTGAGTTGCTGGAACTGTTTCTGGATCTGGTCGGCGCCGCCCAAGGCGTCGCGACGTTTCTCCAATTCGCGGGAGAGGTCGTTAAGCTTCACCAGAGCCTGTTTGCGGTCGGCGGGAGCCTTATTCGCCAATTCGTCGGCGCCCTGCTGAAGTTGCTGGAACAATTGCTGGGCGTCTTTGAGCCCTTGCTTCTCGGCTTGCTTGCGTTTTAGAGAGAGATTCTTGCGGAGACTTTCGCTGGAGGCCTTCACCTGCTTCTTGACCGCCTCGGCTTGCGTGCCTGCCTGGGCGGGATTAGGCCGCGCCATTGGCGACACGAACAAAGCAACCGCCGTGGCGATGGTCGCCGGCAACAAGGGCAGGAGCAACTGCCGGCCGGGTCGTACGCCAAAGTGCTCCCGGACATGGATCCGCGATACGCGGTGAATCGCATCGGCCACCAGGGCACGGCCGATTTCCGTGTTACGCTCGTCGGGGGACATCGCCAGTGTGCTGGAAACCCGCTCCTTCAGCCCGAACCGCCGGTCCAACTCGATCGCGGCATCGACGGCGCCGCGCTCGGTCGCCAACGTCCGTCCCGCGGCCAGCAGCAGACCGGCCCCGGCCGCACTCGCCAGCCAGACCCAATCGGCTACGCCCAGGGGCCAGATCTTGCCGGTGGCGATGACGACCAAACCCACCAGAAAGCTCACCGACAGAGCCCACCCCAGTGCTGCAACCAATCGCCCCAGAGCCAGCCATCTCTGCGTCCGCCGAACCTGCTTGCGGAGTTCTTCCATAGCAGCCCCTCCACGAAAACCCGCCGCGCGGGGGATTCGAGTCGACCATCGTCATTATATCGCCGATCGCCGCCTGTCGCCAAAGGCCGCCCCATCCATTCTCAACCCTTGCCCACCCGCTATGATGGTACAGAAGGCCCGGCAAATGACAAATGACGAATGGCCAATGACCAAGGAACAAAAATGACCGACTACCGTGTCGAGCGCGATTCGATGGGCGAGGTCCGGCTGCCGTCCGGGGCCTACTACGGGGCCCAAACCCAGCGGGCGGTGGAGAATTTTCCGGTTTCCGGCGAGACTTTGCCGCCGGCGCTGATCCACGCCATGGGTCTGGTGAAATGGGCTGCCGCCAAGGCCAACCGCGAGTTGGGGAAGCTCACCGGCACGGGCAAGCATCCTTTGAGTGATGCTCAGACCGATGCGCTGCTGGCCGCTTGCCGCGAAGTGTCTGACGGAAAGTTCGACGACCAATTTCCTATCGACGTTTACCAGACCGGATCGGGCACCTCAAGCAATATGAACGCCAACGAGGTCATCGCCAACCGCGCCATCGAACTGGTGGGCGGCGATCGCTTCCTTCCGGACAAGCCGATCCATCCCAACGACCATGTCAACATGGGGCAGAGCACCAACGACACCTTTCCAACGGCCATTCACGTGGCGGCGGCGCTGGAAATCCGGCGGCAGTTGATTCCTGCGCTGGAGCGTTGCCGCGAAGTGCTCTCGTCCAAAGCGGCCCAGTGGAAAGACGTTCTAAAAATCGGCCGCACGCACCTGGCCGATGCGACTCCGCTTGCATTGGGTCAGGAGATCGGCGGCCTGGCCCGGCAGTTGGAGCTTTCGGTCCAGCGGGCCGGCCGAGCGCAAGCGGCGATCCTCGAATTGCCGGTTGGCGGCACGGCGGTCGGCAGCGGCATCAATACGCATCCGCAGTTCGGACGCCGCACCTGCGAGATCCTCGCCGCCGAGACGGGCGTCGCCTTCGTCGAAGCGGCCGATCACTTCGAGGCCAATGCCCAGCGCGACGGGCTGGTGGAGTGTCACGGGCAATTGCGGTGCATCGCCTCGACGTTGTTCAACGTGGCCAATAATATTCGCTGGCTCTCGTCCGGGCCGCGGTGCGGATTCTACGAAATTAAGTTGCCCGACCTGCAGCCCGGCAGCTCGATTATGCCCGGCAAGGTCAATCCGGTGATGTGCGAGAGCCTGATGCAGGTCGCCGCAAGGGTCATGGGCAACGATCAGACGATTGCCGTCTGCGGCGCCGCGGGCGGGCAGTTCCAACTGAACATCATGATGCCGGTCATGGGCCATACGGTCTTGGAAAGCGCAAGGTTGCTGGCCCAAGGAACCGCGGCTTTCACCGATCTGGCGCTGGTCCACATGGAAGCGAACCGCGAGGCTTGTGAGGCGGCCGTGGAAAAGAGCCTTTCGATGGTCACCGGACTGAATCCCTATATCGGTTACGAACAGGCGGCCGTCCTGGCCAAGGAGGCGTTCAAGACCGGCAAAACCATCCGCGAGTTGTGCCGGGAGAAGAACGTCGTATCCGAGGAAGACCTCAACCAGGCACTCGATCCCTGGCGGATGACGCGGCCAACGTGACGGGAAGGGGAGAGGAATAATGGAATGATGGAATGATGGAGTAATGGAGTAATCACGTTTCACAATTCGTGGAAAAGGCCGCCGCCGGGCTTGCCCGGTGGAAGCCGCGATTGGTGGCTAGAACGTCAGCCCCGCCCCACGACAAATTCCACGAATCGTGAAGCTCGATTTAGAGGTTTCCCGCGGGGTTGGAGGTTGCCGCGACGGTGCCTGTCCCCTTCTCCTGCCTAAGAGCCTATCCCAAAACCGTCGGGGACTGGCTCATTTTGCGGA
>JAAYEH010000265.1 GCA_012728855.1 Rhodopirellula sp.
GACCTTGACCAGCCCGGCTTCGACCAATTGGATTGCACAAAAGCGGTGCAGGACCACATCGTCCAGCGGATAGCAATAGAAAGCATCCTGATCCACAAAGACGGCCCGGTTGCCATCCAGATCGCGAAACCAAACCCGCCCATTGACAGACAACGCATCCCGCGGAAGGCCCGAATCCAACCCCAAGTCCAACTGCATCGCTGCCATCCCTGCGTCTCATGATGCGGAAAACCAACCAAAACTCCCGACATCAATAAGATGCAAGACCCGCGGCAAGAATTCCCAAAAAATCAACAAAAATCCAGGGGTATGTCAGGTTCTCTGGCGCCACAAGAATGAAGCCGGAGCGGAGGGAAGTGGCGAAGAAGTTGTCCCGCCCTGGACAACTCGCGGGCCAAGAACTCTCTCGTACGATATCGAGCATGTTGTGGGCCCCTTGGCCGCCGCGTTCAAAACTTGACGATTCCCTTGGCCCGCAGTTCCAGGGCGATCTTGCACATTTCGATCATCTCAGGCGTGTAACGGCAGCCGACGTCGCCGCCGTCGGAGGCTTTGCCGGTGCAAGGGCTTGTGGGCATGAGGCGGTAGTCGAGATTCTTCGGATCAACGAATTGCGGGTTCGCGCCAAAACATCCCTTGCCAGGCTTAGCAAGATCAGCGAAAGGAGGCCTACCGTACACATCGCAATGCTCGATACGGGTGTTCGGTCGCGATGATTCCACAGAAGGGACGACGCTGTCGACGACTAAGTTGGGTTCGCCCGCCAGCGCCAAATGCCCAGTCATCGTGCGACGACGGAATTCACAGCTTCCCGTTTGTGCGTGTGTCAGCCTTTGCGGTCCGCAGATCAGCACGTTCTCGAATTCTCCCCCGCCGAAAAGGTACATGATTTCCGTCATACAAATCGAGTTCCTGACCGTTACGTGAGGACCTTGGGCACAACCTCCAAAGAGAACGCAGTTTTCGAAATCGCCGCCGCCCCGAAATGCATGCTCGCCTCCGTAGATCACGGAAGAACGCACGCGGGTTGAGCCGGAGAGTTCAAGGGAGGTGCTATTGTTCCCTGCCGGAGCGCTGTGGATCAAGAGCAATCCTTCCAGGATGGTTCGTTCTGCCGTCACATTCACCAGAACAGGAAAATTAGTCGTTTCCCCGACCGACGTAATTATTGGCCAGACTCCCTTCTTGCCGCGAACGGTCACGCCCCTCTTGGTGATACTCACCCTTTCGTTGTAAAGGCCGTTGTCTTGGATTTCGATGAGACTGTTGGGAGGCGAAGCTTCGAGCGCTTCCTGAACACTCCTGAAGTCACTCTTGCCGTCCAATCGTACCGTTACGTGTTTCCCAAGATTGATTATGGCCTGTTCCATTTCGGAAAACGACGGTTTCCGCTTCGTATCATTCAGGACGACCGAGTCTGGATAATCTGCCTTCAGTGTAATGACCAATTCGCGGAGATCAAACAACTCTTTCTTGTCGAAAAGCTTGGCTGCATCTCGGTAGAGTCTCTCCGCCTCAGTCTCGTGAATGCCCCTTACGGCCTTGCTCATTGCCGCGTCGAACAACGTCTTGTTTCCCGTATACCAGGGAGTGCCACCGTACTTCTCCCGAACCGCGGTTAGGGCCTTCTCGGCTTCGGTCCACTTGCCTTGCTCCATCAACCCGTTCGCCTGCGCCAGTGCCGCGGAAGCCAGCGGAACAAGGTATGGGTTGATGTCGGTGCCCAACGCCCGCGCTTTCTCCAGTAGTCGCTCGCTCGTTTGCGCGTTGCCATATATCAAGCCCAGGAGAGCGGCCGAAAGATTGTCCTCCGCTGATTGTGAGTCGATGACAAGCTCGACCAGTCTTTCGCGACACTTGTCGCTCAGATCCTGCCATGCGTGCGACTCGCTCTTACTACCGGTCAAAGTGGCCGTGAGCGCTTCTTCATCGGCCTTCGTCACCTGCCCGTTCACACCGCGTACCATCAGGTCGCTCTTCGTCAGCGGCGGATTAGCAGCGTTGATCTTCGCGATCATCCGCACCTTGAGCATCCCCATGCGGCGGATCTCTTCGCGGCGCTGGACCAACCGCGCGATAAGTTCCGGCTCTTCAAAGCGAACCTCGTCGAGCCCCGTCCACGCTCCGCGGAAGTCCCAAGCCGCCACCAACTTCTCGACCGATTCCATCCCGCGTGCGTACTTCGCGTCCAACTCTTGCTGACGCTTCAATGCAAGATCCGTTTCCGTTGGCGCCTGTGGGGAAAGGGGCTTCGGCTCCGAAGATCCCGGTTGAGACTTTTGTTCGGCCTGCTCGGCGGACGATGAGGGCGCCTTTGGCTCGGCCGACTCCACCGCAACGGCTGCGGGCTGCGGCACACCGGCCTCCGGTGCAGTCAGCATGGATTCTTCAGGAGGTTTGCCGGCAGATACGGAGGGCTCGGCCGTCGCCGTCTCGGCAGGAGTTTTCCACTGCGGCTTGACCGTTACGTTCTTGCCGGGCTCGACCGTCAACTGATGCTCAAACGGCTCATAACCTTTCCGTGCTATCAAAAGCTGGTGCGGCCCCGGTTCGATCGGCACACGGATGCTGGCCCAATCGTCGCCCCGAGGCAAGATCGATAGATCCCGCGCGATGCCGTCAATCTCCACAGTCGCGTTGCCCTGCTCCGCCAGCGGCCATTGGAGGATCAAATACGAATCCGCCACCCAGACCGGCCTCAGCCGCGATTCCCGTCCAGCTTCAACCAGGATCGTCTGCTCGAACGGCTTGAAGTCCGGCCGCGTGATTCGCAGCCGGTGGTTGCCGGGCGCGCAAGGATAACGCAGGCTTCCGCTGCGCGATACGGCAACCTCCTTGGCATCGATGTTCAGCTTCGCGCCGGCCCGCTCTGCATCCGGCCAGTCCAGCGCCAGCACCGTTTCCTCTACGGCCGAACTCGCCCCGCCCCGCAACGCCAGCATCACGACCGCCAGCGCACACACCAGCCCAACAACCACGCAGCCGGCGATCACTGCCGCCTTGGGCCACGGCGACTTGCCGGCGGCCCTTCCTGCCACGGTCGCCGCCTCGGGCTGCCCCTTGATCGCCTGGAAGAACTTCGTCAAACCGGACGAACTGCTGTCGCACGTGTCGGTCATCGCACCGGCGGGCTGCGCCTGCGGCGCCGGCCGGTTCTCCGCGCGGGCGACCAGCGCCGGCAGCTCATGGCCGACCGTGAGCGGCCCCAGGGCTTCCGCCACCTCGCCCGGCGTGGCAAACCGTTTGGCCGCGTCCTTCTCCAGCATCCGCCCTACAATCCGCGCCACTTCCGCCGGCACGTCCGCGCGAAGCTGCCGGATCGGCGGCACCGGCTGCTCGGCATGCGCGATCGCCTTCTTGATCGTTCCCTCGTACTCCGCCGTGGCGAACGGCGCATGGCCGGCCAGCAGTGCGTAGAGCGTGCATCCCAGGCTGTAGATGTCTGCCCGGATGTCCACCGAACGGCTCTCGGCAAGCTGCTCCGGGGCCATGTAGTCGATCGTCCCCAGCGCCTGACCCGTGCCGGTCATCCCCTCCTCGCGCGGACCTTCCCGCTGGAAACGCGCCAGCCCAAGGTCCAGAATCTTCACCGTGCCATCGCGAGCGACCATCAAGTTCGAAGTCTTGATGTCGCGGTGGATTAGGTTGTGCTCGTACACCGCCTGCAGGCCCAGGGCCGCCTGGCGGACGATCTCGCAGGCGCCGGCAACCGGCAGCGGTTGGCAGCGCCGCACCAGGTCCGTCGCCGTCAGCCCGTTGACAAACTCCATGGCCAGAAACCGAGTGCCGCCGATCTCGCCGGCGTCCATGGCCCGGACCACGTTGGGATGGTCCACCGCGCCGGCGGCGCGCATCTCCCGCTCGAAGCGCGCGATGGCCCTTTCGTCCCAAGCGTGATCGCTGCGGACGAGCTTGACGGCGACGACGCGGCCAAGCTTCGTATGCAACGCTTTGAAGACCGCCCCCATGCCGCCTTCGCCGAGCTTCTCGATGAAGCGGTAGTTGCCCAGTTCCTGCAGCCCGGCCCACTCCATTGTCTCGTCGCCGCCAGATCCCGCGGAACCGACCGGCTGAAGTGCCTTGCGGAGCTGGATGTCGTACGCGGCCTTCTTGTCCGCGTTCAACAGGCAGATCCGCGCCGCGGCAACCTCGTTGAGCAGACTGCCCGCCTCTGCCGCATGTTTGCCTGTCTGGAACGTCCGCAGAAGCATCATCCGCTGGTCGGCGGCGTGCTCAATCGTTTCCGGGTTGTCGGTAAAAAGAGGAACGCCCAACAGCCGGTAGTGATTCGGCGGCTGTTCGTCGGGCGGAATCGCCAGCCAGATAAAGTGAGGATCGAACGAATCGGCCATGGCGACGGCACCCGGCAGGACACGAAAGAAACCATTTGTGTCCGCGTAATATACCTGCCCTGTCTTTGGGCAGCAATCCCCCGCCAAGCGGGTGACACGTGACGATCACGGCCAGCACGGAGCATCGTCGGAGAAGCAACTGGCCGGCATTCGGTAGGACGGATTGGTAATCCGTCCCTAAATTGCGGGCGGATCGCCACTTCGTCCTACGGTCAAAAGCGCCAGTTATTACTCGAACGATGCTAGGGATCGGCGAATGAATTGATGTCGGACTTTGCCGTAGCAGGCACGGTCCTTCGTGCCGCAGCGAACGGCACAACGGAGCGTGCCTGCTATTGATCTTGCGACACTTATTGGTTCGCTGATCGTAAGGCGCCGATGCGAGCCCTCAATCAGTCAGCACGTCACGATCAGCGCGAGCTGGTCGCCTTCCGCGGCATAAGGATGCTGCGCCGGCAGGCTGGCGTCGCAAAGTTGCCCGTGGCATGCGTTCAGTTGCCACAAGTATCCCGCGACGGGCGCCAGGACGGGCACCGTTGCCAGGTCGCCCTCCTTGATCACGTGTCCCAGCGGCTGGCCTTCCTCAACGAAGTCGTCGGGAACAAGCGTGGCCGTCGTGCCTTTCTGCAGGGCGGGCATGAAGATGCCGGCGCAGGGGGCAAGAACCTCGTGGCTGTTTTCGCGAGTTCGCTCCACCTGCGGACCTTCGAGCCGTTCCGGCTCGCCCGGGATCATCCCCAGCAGTTTGGCGATGTTGAGCATGGAACTGAGCCCGATTTGCACCTGCCGGTGCTGCATTTGGTACTGGCCGGAAAGCTCCATGGCAATAGCGCCTGCTCCACGGTGATGCATAAGCTGAGTAAGGCTCGTGACCTTGCCGGCGGGCTGGCTCACGGGCCGGTAGCTGATGAACCGGGTGGTGGTGGCTTGTCCGAGCGGTTGTGACGGCGCGTGGCCGATGGTGGCGAGGGTTTCCGCCGCCCAGAACTGGTTCCAGCAGTGCATGTCCACGGCGTGGCTGCAATGGCGCACCACCGCCTGGTCGAGCGAATAGGCGATGCGCTGGGTGTTGTTCCCGTCGGGGTTCCCCGGCCAGGCCTGCTGCATGTTGTGCCCTTGGCTGAAGCGGCCGGGCTGCTCGGGACCGAGGTCTACCGAGTGGCGGCGCACACGAATTGCGGGCAGGTTGGCCATGGGAATCAGCCAAACACTGCCGGCCACCATGTGTTGAGCGCAGGCGTCCTTCATGCGGCGTGCCACTTCCGCACCGTGAATCTCATTGCCGTGCTGGGCCGCCAGCAGGAGCAACGACGGCCCCTCCTTGCTGCTCTCGATCCGCCAGAATGGCGTGGCCAGCGTGCTGCCGTCCTCGAGGGTCGCCACAGCATGATCGACCGTTACCTTGTTGGCGGCAGTTCCTGCATCGTGGCCGCGAGCTTTCGTTTTCGCAATGCTCGAGTTCGCCAAGCCGAGTCCGGCCGCGCCGGCAAGCTTCAAGAAATGTCTGCGACTGGGTTTCATGACGGTTCCATGCCTCCGATTATTTGAAAGCTTCAAGGTAAACGTTCACAGAGGACTGTTTCAATTTTCGGGGCCGCAACAGGCAGGCGACCGAGTCGCCGCGACTCCTACTCCGACGCCGTACGCCAACAGGGGAGCCGCCCCATTATACCAAAGCAAGCTACTATACCAAAGCAAGCTACTATACCAAAGCAAGCTACTATACCAAAGCAAACGTCGGAAGCCGGAACCTTGAGCGAACCGATGGATCGGGAACCTTCGGCGTCAAACACCGACCCGGTCCCGTACCTGATCGAGAATATCCTCTTCCGGGAAGACGGCCTTGTACCCGTACTCGGTGACGAATCGGAACGTTTCGTTCAACTTGTTGTTCTTCAGCAGTCGTCGACGTAATCTAAATAGGAACGGCTTGGGCCGACTTGGCGTTTCGGAACCAGATTCCGTTTGGGACGGGCGCCGAGAGAGTCGGTCGCATGCCGCAATAGATCGCATTCGTTGAAGAACCATATTTGCTCTTGCCGGAGGACTTCCATGTCATTATTCCGACGAACTCGGGTGGCAGTGCTGGCCTTGCTCGGAACAACGGTGGTGCTCGCTTCGTCCTGGACCGTCCCGGGAAGAGGGCAAACCGTACTTGCGCCCTCGCAAGCCGCAAGCGAGGTTACCCGGAACGCAGTGCAAGCGACGGCTGCGCCTGCCGGAAAGCCCCGGGACCGCCCCGCTTCTGTAGCGGCGATTGCGGCCCGACTGGGAATTGCTGAAGGCAGTGCCGTGGCCGATATCGGGGCCGGCAAGGGGCAAGACACTTGGGCCTTCGCTCGGATCGTGGGAGAGTCGGGCACGGTGTATGCCGAAGAGATCACGGAGACGTTTGTGAAGTCGCTTCAAGCCGAGGCCGAGAAGCGGAAGCTCCCGCAAGTTCGCCCGGTGCTTGGACGAAGTGACGACCCTGGACTGCCGCACGAAGCGGTCGATCTCGCCTACATGCGATACGTCTACCACCACCTCGCCAAGCCTCGCGAAATACTGCGGGGAATTTGGCGGGCGCTGAAGCCGGGCGGCTATTTCGTCGTTATCGATCGTCATCCCGGCACGCTCCGCGACTGGGTGCCTCGCGAACAGCGAGAAGAGAAGCACTTCTGGTTGGCCGAGACCACCGTCGTCCGCGAGGCCCGCGAAGAAGGGTTCTCCTTTGTCGGATGCGCGGAAGACTGCTGCGAATCGGCCGATCCGTTCGTCCTCGTCTTTCAGCGCCCCCGCGGTCTCCGGGAACCCGGGCGCGACCCCGATGCTCCTTCGCCGCTGGCGGCGAGTGAGGTTCTCCAACAACTGCTGCCGCAGAATGGCCGTTACCAGCGGCCGGTGTTCATTGCGTTGGGGGAAGCCCGCGGGCTGATGGCGCCAATTCTCGAGCAGTCTTCCGGCCAGGGCGCGGAGATCGTCTTAGAGGAATGGGCCACACAAAAGGACGAACGGCCGCCGCTTCTTGAAGGACTTCTGCTGCCCTCCGTGTTGACCGAGCGGGGCGATCCGCGTCTGGGCCCGGAGCCGATCGATGCCGTCTTCTTCTTGGACAGCTATCATCTCCTGTTCCACGCCGATACCTTGCTTGCCAAACTCCACGAGAAGCTCGCTGCCGGTGGATGGGTGTTCGTGCTTGATCGCGAGGCCAAGCGGCCGCTCTCGCGGCGCGAAGCGAGCCACCAAAGGCAGATTGATCCCCAAGTCGTCAGACGAGAGATGGCCGCCGCCGGGTTTCGCCTCCGGAACGAGGGTCGGCGCCCCGCCCCGGATCGCTTCTTCCTGGTCTTCGGAAAGAGTGATTGCGAGGTGGATGGAGGGACGGAGTGACCGCTGGGGAGTGCTCGAGAGCGAGCAATGTTGAGAGACGAGAGCCAGACGGCGGAAGATCGTCCCATGCGAGAAGTCGTGTCTCTGCTTGGTCCCCGCTTTCCGGTGCGTGAAGTGTAGCTCGATCCTCGCGACGAACTGCCGGAACAACTCCTGACGATCCTCTGGCTCCGCCTCCCTGATCTGCTTTCCCAGGTCTCGGAGATAGCGGCAGAGGCCGCCTCAATTCACGGTGTGCATGCCACCGCGCGGGATCTACGCTTGCCCCCCACGCCGGTGCCAGCCCGCCGATTCCGGCTCATAAAGATTTTGCACGCCTGCCGAAAGTACACCCGAATCGACATACTCGCGAATGACCTTGATCCCGCGTTTCTTCGTCTACTCCGTGGCCCCTTAGCCTCTTCCACCAATGCCCTCACGCTAAGCTCCGTCTTTCCCGGTTCCCAGCTTTCCACCCATCGGCAGGACACTGGCAAACCGCAAGTTATGAAATCACGTTCGGATTCGGGCTTCATGGGTTCGTCCTACTTCGTCTTGATCGCAGGTGGTAAAATGCAGGCGTTCATCGACGCCGTGGAGGAAAATAATGCGAAAGATCCAGAGACGAAAGTTTGTTTCTCTGCTCGGGACGGGAGCCATCGCCATCGGCGTGCCTAGCTTCGGCGGCGGGCAGGCAGATTACAGACGAGCTAACACGGACTGGCTGGCCAAGTGTCGATTTGGGATCGGCGTCCACTGGACGGCTCAGACGGTGCCGAAGCATGGCCCTGCAAGACCTTTTGAGAAAGCGGTCGAGTCCTTTGACCTCGACGGCTTCATTTCGGCGGTCGAACACGCCGGGGCAAATTATGTGCTGTTCACGGCGACCCACGCTTTGCAGATGTTGCCCGCCCCTAATCCAGTGACAGACAGCATATTGTCGGGAAGAACCTGCGAGCGGGACTTGATCGGAGAGCTTGCAGACCAGTTGGCCGAACGAGGCAAGCACTTCCTGTTGTACTACAACCATTCCTGCAACTCGAAGGACGATCCCGAATGGGAACAGGCGGTCGGATACCACGCAGAGGACAAGAGCCGTCTGGCCGAGAACTTGATGAATATCGTCCGGTATATGGGCGAACGATACGGGGAGAAACTAAAGGCGTGGTGGTTCGATAGCTCCTATTCCCTCGATCCGAGTGGTCCGCACAACAGCGTCACCACGGATATGAGCGGCTTTCAGTTCCCGTGGGAGCATTTCACTGTTGCTGCGAAGATCGGTAATGCCGAGCGGCTCGTGACGTACAATGCCGGTGTGGCCCAGACCTACCTCTACACGACGCATCAGGATTACTGGGCGGGTGAACTGGTGAATTTGAATGCACCGGCGACGGCTCGATTCCTGCCAAACGGGCTTCAGTGGTTCGGATGGACTTGCCTCGATGACCGCCGCTGGGTTCACCGGAAGCTGGACACGCCGATCTCGGCTCCTCTCTATTCTGATGAGCAGGTAGTCGGCTTCGTTCGGAAGTGTAACCGGCAGATGGCCCCGATGACCTTCAACGTTGGTATCTATCAGGACGGCAAGATGGCGGAAGGCTCGGTCGAGCAACTTCACCGGCTGCATGGGGCGCTGCGGCCGTGAGTGCAAGCCCTCGACTGGTCTCGTCAACTCCCCAGTAATTCCTTCAATACTGGCCCCAGATCCAGCAAGGCTTTCTCCCCGTCGCCGACAAAAGCCGACCCGTGCATCGCAGCAAGTGTCTCTGGATTCAGAGCGGCTAATTCCGCCAGAAAGCGCCCGGTGTTTGCGGTATACGGCATGTAGTTGCTGAGTGGACCAGCCTGATATTGCGCCAGAGACCCTCGGAACCGCCCGATTAGGTCCGATTCTGTTGATGGCTCAACATTGCCGACCTGATGAAAGAGGTCGGAACAGAACAGCGTGTGTTGAGTCTCCTCAAACAACATGCCCGCATCCCAACCGTGCGGCAGATGGGGTGTAGGAAGGAGTCGGTAGCGATACTTGCCCGTGGCCAATAGGTCGTTGCCCGTGAAGACGTGGGCTGGCCGGATGGCGAAATCGTTCACATTGACCATCGCTCCGACGAAGGTACACACGGGCTCCGCGGAAGGTGCGGCTTGGAGCCACTGGTTGAGGGCACCGCATTCATCCGCCTCGAAGTGGCTGAACCCGATCCAGCGAATGGCTGATGGTTCGAGGATTTGTCTCGCTGTTTCAAGTATCAAGGGGAACATGCCCCTCGTACCCGTGTGATACAGCAACGGCTCGTCGTCCTTCACGAGGAATTGGTTGAACTGCAAATCGATCTCGGGCACGTAAATCGACAGGCGATAAACGTCTGGTGCGATTTCGGTAATCGATGGCATAACGATTCTCCTTCATCCGATGGATCTATTCCCGCCTCGGCCCGTAGTGTGGCACCTCTCCTCCAAACTCATACGCCCCGAGATCGGGAGCTTTACCCGAGAACTGGTCGCTGATGCTGGGGACGACGACTCCCGCATCCACGGCTTCGCTACCGGCCTTTAACGGCAAGTGCTGCGGATTTACTCGAGCGAGTTCGGCGGGAACCGACCAGTTGGCAAAGTCTTCTTTCCGTACACGAATGCCGTGCCGTTCGATGCCGACTGCCTCGGCAAAGCTCGGGAGATCCTTGAATCGCTGACGGCCACTGTTCCAGCGGAACGCCTCGGGCGAGCTTCCCCAGTCGAAGCCGTCGTAGTCCACATTGGTCATCCAAGTTGGTTCGTAGTTGTTCGGCAGGCAGTATTGGGGCTGATTGCAGTCATAGGCAGCCCAGATTGGGCCTGCGCCGTCCGCCGAGATGTAGAGGTTGTTCCTCGAAAAGCTGGTCAGGATGTGGTGCATACGGTCACCGATGGAGCCCCACGTAATGAACGTGTTGTTGACCAGCACGAACCGGTCCTGAACCCGGAACTTGAAAATGCCTCGCCCGATGACCAGATTTCGGACAAAGTACCACGGGCCGCACTTCATGGGCTGGAAGCTGAGGGCGTAGTTCTTGGCGTTGGTGATCCGGTTTTCCCACATCCGAACGTTGGCAAAGCCATAGTCCGGCTCCAACCCATCATCGGAAACATCAAAGATGTCGTTGTTGTAGATATCGACGTTCCGCTGCGGATACGAGACTCCATCGGCCACTCTGGAGATGCGGTTGTAGGCAACGACGTGCCCCTCCGAGTGGCTCAGTTCAACACCTTCGCCGCTGATCCCGCCTTCGTTCGTCGGCTGATTCGGATCATTGTCCCCGACGATCACGTTGTCGGTGATGTGCCAGTACCGGCTTGTCGGTTTGAGGGTGATTGAGTAGTGGAATCCGTCGAACTGGCATCCCCGGATCACCACGTCGGCAGTGCGGTCGGATGCACGCAGACCATTCGGCTCTTCTCTTCGCTTCAGGTGAAGCCCTACCAGCCAGAGATGGCTGCCATTAACCCGAATGGCCGAAAAAAGTGCTTCACCATCTCCGGCTGCCTTCCAGACGAGATATTTCTCCGGCTCGCCAGGCTTCTCGAAGGCGAAGCTGCCGTAGTCACCTTGGTGAAGCAGCATGATATCGCCCGGCTTGGCGGCTTCTTGGGCAGTCTTCATTCCTTGAAATGGATCGTCGGCTGTCCCTGATCCACCGCCTGCTCCCGGCACGACGTGCAAGGTTCGGCCACCCTGCGGCAGCTTGGGAATTGGTCGAGTGGCAACGCTTGCGGTCTTGGTGGCCGTACCGCCGTCTGGATCGGCCAGATCAAGCCGGACCTCGTAGGTCTTGCCCGGTTCAAGGAACATCAGGCTCCCTGCGAACAGGTTCAGCGGCTTGTCGGCTCGTTCGGTATGATACCACCACTGGTAATCGACACGGAATAGCGGCAGGGCCTCCAGCCACTTGTCCGATCCTTGCTGCCGGTACTGTACACTGCACGTGGCGTCGTGGTCGGTGTCACCGGTCAAATTCCACTCGATGCTGATGGAGTTCGGCGTCGAATCCTTGCGAATCTCGCCCGGTGTGGAACCCTCGTCGGCGGTCGCAAGAACCGGCTGCCAGAGTACCACGATGGTCAAGCAGATTAAAGGAGTGCGGCTCATCACGATGCTCCTTGCGGGAACGAACGGCAAATAGAATCCACTACCAAAGTAGCGTTTCCGCAGCCGATACGCTACAGTGGTGGTGAAGTCGGTGATCCGGATGTATTGGGGGATCGTCCCGGGCAGTAACTCAATGAGATTTGCACCGAGGTAAATCAGTGGGACCAGCAGTGTTTCCGATGATTCTGTCCATGCTTTGCGCTGCCACAAGTGCCGCTTCCGCTGATCCGGCAGCTTGCGGTGGTTTTCTCCAGAACGGCGTTACCGCCCACCGTGGCAACTCCGGCGAGTACCCCGAGAACACCATTCCGGCGTTCCAAAGTGCCATCGAACTGGGAGCCGATTGGATTGAACTAGATATCTTCTGTACTCGGGACGGCAAACTGGTCGTCATTCATGACCGAACCACCGGTCGAGTGGGCGACAGGAATCTCATCGTACCCGACTCTACCTACGAAGAATTGCTGGCGGTGGATGTGGCTACCGGATTCCGGCGTGAACATAGGAAGTCTATCACCCATTGCCCGAAGCACACGGTTCCGCTCTTGGAAGATGTGCTCCGACTCGTCATGAGTCAGGCCAAGACCCGAGTGTCGATCCAGCCCAAAATGGACTGCGTGGCCGATGCCGTGGAACTGGTAAAGCATCTCGGAGCGGCAACATGGGTTGGCTTCAACGACGGCAATCTCGGGTACATGGCCAAGGTGAAGGAGATTGCACCGCAACTCACCGTCTTCTGGGACAGGAGCCAATCGGATATCGAGAGCGACATTCGCATCGCCAAGCGACATGGCTTCGAGGCACTCGTGCTGCACCACAGCGTCACAACCGAGCAAAAAGTCAAGGTGATCCATGCGGCCGGATTGGAGGCAGGAGCGTGGACGGTCAACGACGAAGCGGCAATGAAGCGGCTCCTCGACATGGGCATCGGCCGGATTTACACGGATTATCCAAGGCGGCTACTGGTAATCAAGCAGCAGCGACCCGAGCAATAGCTCGGGAACTAAGGAGACTGGGGATGCACAACTCCCGATTGAATAGAGTGACGTTATGGAAGTTGGGACGGGTCAGCTTCCCGAGGCTAGCAAGTGTTTCGATTGTACTCCTCTTCTCGTGCCCGCTGCTGGGGCAGGAAAAAGACTTCAACGCATATCCCGAACACGTCGTCAAGTACCTGAAACGGCTGTACGTCCCGAGCGAGCAGCAACTCGCTTATCGAGAGGATTATCCCGGCGGCTTTGAGAGGTGGCAGCAGGAAGCTCGGGCGGAACTTCAGATCAAGCTCGGCATGGACAGGATAGCTGCATCGGCGGCAGACCACCGCCCGGCTGTGCAACTCGACGAGGCGGCAGATTTCGGCGAGTATACCCGGCAGGGAGGCGTGATCGAGACCGAACCCGACGTTCGCATCCCGTTCTGGCTGCTGAAACCAAAGGGTGAGGGCAGGTGGCCGCTGGGAGTCTTCCCTCACGGGCACGACCGGCGTGGCCACGACACCACAGCGGGTGTGTACGCCACCGAGGCCCACGAGAAGAAGGCCATCGGCGAAGATCGTGACGTGGCAGTGCAGGCCGTGAAACTCGGTTTCGTGGCCATCGCCCCAGCGGTGCGTGGTTTGGCGGCGGACGGCGTTCCCGATCTGCATGATCGCCACGGCAAGTCTGCCTGCCGGAGCCATGTGATGCACTGCCTGTTGGCGGGCCGCACGGCAACGGGCGAACGGGTCTGGGACATGCAACGAATTCTGGACTGGGCGTTGGCGCTGCCGGAAGTCGATCCGAGGCACGTCTTCATGATGGGTAATTCGGGCGGAGGCATGGTGACAATCTTCGCAGCCGCTTGTGACCAGCGGATTGGAATCGCCGTCCCCAGTTGCTCCTTCGCCCCCACCACCAGCGAGTCCGGGTACATCTTTCATTGTGACTGCAATATGGTCCCCGGCTTGATGGAGTTGGGCGGCCTTCCCAGTGTGGCTGGACTTATCGCTCCTCGCCACTTGCTGGCGGTCAATGGCCGCAAGGACACCCTGTTTTCACAAGAAGCAGTCGAGCGGGCAGCGACGACCGTTCAAGAAATCTACAGAGCGGCAGGTTGCCCGGAACGGTTTGAGCATCGCTGGGGAGCCGAAGGGCACCGTTTCTACAAAGACCTGATGTGGCCATTCGTGCTGGAAGCTCTGCAAAAGTCCGACCGCAAAACAGTCCGATGAAGGACACCCCAAAGAGGATTCGACCTCAGAATCAACTCGGAGCATCGACCGTGAACTGGAAAATCGTCATAGCGGTTGTTTTGGTCATTACCTCGACGGCATCCACGTGCCTGCTCGGTGCAACTCCTGAACAAAGGGTCTCGGAAGTCGCCAAAACGAAGGGACTCATCGCTTTCTGGGACTTTTCGCTGATGCAGGATGGCCGATGGACCTCATACCACGATGAGGTCGTGGTCAAGCATGGCTACCCCGTTGTCCTTCGGCGTATCGGCGACCCGAAATCCTATCGGCCAGACGACTGGCCGTACACCGACGAGCAGTCGAGGCTCATGGTTGACTCGTCAGGGCCGTTCGGCCACGCTGTCAAGTTCAATCAGGGCTATATCTTTGCTGAGGTGCCGAGAAGTGACTTCGACCAGTCGCCATTGGACATTCATGGCGAGCAGCCGTTCACGCTCGTCGCTTGGGTGAAGTTTGTCGGCAAGCGTCATCTGGTCGCCGGAATCTGGGACGAGGGCGGCTGGGACAAGTACGGCGGACGGCGGCAGGTCGCCTTGTTTGGAGGACTCTTCGGCTCCAAAGGTGTGATTGGCCATATCTCGGCCACCGGCGCATCCAGCTATCCCCAATCGACCGTCTCGGGTTCCCAATATGCCCGATGCCGGGCAATCGACGGGCGGAGCTTCGACAACGATCAATGGGTGTCCATGGCGATGACTTTCGAGCCGACGACCGACATGGTGACGGTCTACTGCGACGGCGTGGCGACTCCGACACGCATCACCGACTTTGTTGCGAAGGATGTCTTCCGATACGAGGAACCGGTCTCCAGCAATCCTTACTGCTTCCCATGGCCAATTTACTCGCCGGGATCGTTCGTTCTCAAGTTCAATGGTTACGACGTTCAGTCCACCGGCGTCTACGAGCACTGGCTCTACGTGGATATCGAGAAAGAAACTGTCGCCTACAACCGGAGCGTTCCAGTCCCCGACAAGATTGGGAAAGACTATTGGGTGAACATCAACGTGAGGCGCGCCGGGCAGAGCATCTTGACAGCACCGATGACCTTTCAAGCGACGAACACAAATGTTGTCGAACTACCACTCAAAATGAAGATGCGGCCAGGCGACGAGATCGTCACTTCGCTGGAATTCCGAGAAGGTGGGGACTGGCAACGAGTCGGCAAAGAGATCCATTACACAATTCGAGAGGGTGCCCCTTTTACGTTTGGCAGAGCGTTGGGGCTGGGGACCGAGCCCATTGACCACGGCACCCAACTGTATATCGATGGAGTGGCCGTTTTCAATCGAGTCTTGAGCGGCAAGGAACTGAAAGACCTGAGCTTCAGCGACAGATGACTGCTCAATTTCAGAAACGCAATCTGGACCGTTGTCGGCGGTCAGACAGCTTGGCTTCGACAACCGGGAGGGCATCCTATGCAACGACGAAGGTTCTTTCAGGTTCTGGCAGCAGGTGCTCTCGGCGGACTGCTGGTGCTCGTTTTCGGGGTAGTGCCCTTCGACCCGGATTTCTGCGAAAAGCGCTGTCCGATCTGCACGAGGGCTCGGCAGGGCAACCGTATGGCTCGTTTCTTGCAACGGGTCGAGATACTGGTGACCTTCGGAGGTTGCCCGTGGGGTCGGGCGAGGCAGAAACAATACGGCGTCCGACCTGATGAGATTGCTCCCATTACTGGTCCGATGGAACGTCTCCCAGCCCATGCCTGGGTTCGTCAGGATCTCATCGGTTTCCTCTGGAAGGACTGTGACGACTGGTTTCTGTTCCTCGCCGATCACGAAAGAGGTTCCGAGAATGGCAAGAACCAACAGAAAGATCAGAGTATTTGTTTTCACGTTCGCAGGTCTCTCTTTCGATTTCCGGCTCCTCAGTCTCAATCTCCTCGAC
>JAAYEH010000266.1 GCA_012728855.1 Rhodopirellula sp.
ATCATCAACCGCATCAGCCCATTCAAGTCACCCGCCGTCTTGGCCTGGCCAGCGATTTCACTTGCGAGTTGCTCCACTCTCCGAAGGGGAAAAACAGGTCTTTGCCATTTCCGTCCTCTGGGGCCTCGCGCAGGCTTCGCCGCGGCCGTTGCCCGCGATCATCGACACACCGATGGCTCGCCTCGACTCGCAGCACCGGCATCACTTGATCAACCGCTACTTTCCGAATGCCAGCCATCAAGTCATCATCCTGTCGACCGACACCGAGGTCGATCAGGATTTCTATGGGGCCCTGCAGCCGCACATAACCCGCGCCTATCACCTGGACTATGACGAGAACGAGAAGGTGACCACGGCCCGCGAGGGGTACTTCTGGAGCATCGAGAACGCGAAAGGCAAGGAACGCACATGAGCATCAAGCAGATCCGCCTTTCATGCCAGGCGAAGGATCAGCTTATCCGACTGAAGACCCGCACGGGCATCGGCCAGTGGAACATCCTTTGCCGCTGGGCGTTCTGCCTTTCCCTCAGCGAACCGACGCCGCCCACGCCGATCGACGTTCCGGCGGACAGCAACGTCGAGATGACGTGGCCCGTGTTCGCGGGTGAGTACCATGAACTCTACCTGGCTTTGCTCAAGGAACGCTGCCACCGCGACGGCATTGAATTGAGCGAGAAGGAGTTGAACCGGCAATTCCGATTGCATCTACATCGAGGGATCGCCTATTTGGCCACGCCCAACACGATCCGGTCCATCGCAGATCTCGTTCGGCTTGCTGCGCCGGTTCCGAATTCCACGTGAGGTGCAGTTCATCTTGCAGATAGACTTATCCAGAGGACAAAGCCGATGCGCAGATCCGTGGAAAACCGTATCCTGAACGGCGCGAGGAAACTCGTCGGCCTTCAGATCACGGAGGTTCGGTACATGACCGACGAGGAATGTGCCGAACGCTCCATTCAACACCGCGCCGTCATGTTTACCTTGAGTGACGGCACGGAATTGTACGCGATGGCAGACGATGAGGGGAACGACGCCGGGGTTCTCATGGCCCGGTCGGCCGACGGGCGCGAGACCCATTTTTCCGCCCTGCCTCGCCTCTTCAGAACGCGGAGTATTGCCGAGTGATAGAAGAACCCAATCGCGTTTCACGATTCGTGGAAAAGGTCGCCACGCGGGCTTGCCCTGGTGGAAGCCACGATGGATGGCTGGCGAGGGCAGTTTCGCGATAAGGGGGGGCTGATCGGTGGCGTTTCCTGTTAGCTGTCAATCGGCGCTCCCACCGACACGAGGTCGGCGGCGGCGGTCAGAATTCCACGAGCCGTGAAGACCGATTTCGTTGGAGGGTCCAGGGTCAAAGAAGTGAGGTGGGGAGAGCTGTCAGTGAGAAGCGAGGAGAGTCCGCTGCCGGTTTCGCACCTAATCGCATTCGACACCTTCTAGGGGGGGCTTTCTCGACGGCGTGACCGCAAGATATAATCGGCGTATGAGCACTAGCACGTACCTCGATCAATTTCTGGAACCGGTTACCCGGGCCCTGACCCCGGAAATAGCCAGCGTCATCGTGAACCTCCGTGCCGATGCGGAAACGGAGTCCCGCATTAGCGTGCTGCGCCGGAAGGCGAGCGAGGGTACATTGACCACACAGGAGGATGCCGACTACAAGGACTTCGTGGAAGCGGTCGACGTCATCTCGATCCTCCAGTCGAAGGCCCGCAAAATCCTCGCCGAAGATCGCCGCGAGCATGGACGCGAGAACTCGTGAACTCATTCGCCGACGTGCCGGCAACGCCTGCGAGTACGGCCGCATCCCGCAAGACGCGACTCCTCTCATTCCGTTGCACATTGAGCACGTTGTGGCAAGACAGCATGGCGGCGAGGATAACCCCGGCCAACTTGCGCTGGCCTGCGATCGGTGCAATGCTTACAAGGGGCCGAATCTCAGCAGCATCGATCCTGATTCGGGGGAAATCGTGCCGCTTTTCAACCCCCGGCGCGATATCTGGAAAGACCACTTCATGTTCCGCGGAGGCGAAATCGTTGGGTTGACGCCGACGGGCCGGGCCACCGTTCGACTTCTCAACATGAACGTCCTCCGCCGCGTGGAACTGCGGGAGGAGTGGCTGGATGAAGGCCGCGAGTTGTCCTGACGCAGAAAGGTCGAAGGTCCAGAGTCCAAAGTGACCAAGGTGTTCCGAACGTTGGCTTCGGCACCATCCGCGGCCTCGACGACGAGGAGTTCGGCTCGTTCGCGCTGATGCCCGCATTGCGGGATACTGAGGCTGAACAGGGAGCGGGGTGCGTCGTGCGGGGAGCCGGAGCTGGGAGCCGGAACAGGAAGCCGGATAGCACGGCTCCACACGGATTCGGAGCGTTTTCGTAACCACTACGGACGCGGTATTCCGAGTTGGTCGTAAATCGTGCGAGCCGTCGTCTCTTTGATTTCACGATGCCTAGGAACCGCAGCGCATCTCCCGTTGGCCGGATTGCGGTAGATGGAGTGGTTCGCCCTTTCGCGGTCCAGATAGCACCCGTGACTCTCCAGATGCCGGATGAAGTCGCGGCGTTTCATGAAGCGGGCACTTCGACCGAGATGGTTTCCCAGACGGCACTTCCCGGCACGTCCTTCGCCGCATTCTCCCGATATGCCTCCAGCAGCAACTCGACCGCCTCTTTGATGTTCGTGCGAGCCTCATCCATATCACGGCCTTGGGTTACCGCTCCAGGCAACTCCGGCACGGTGGCCATGATCCAGCCGTCCTCAATCGTCGTGAAAACCACGTGGTAGTCATGTCGCATAGGAGAGTCCCCTAAAACACCGCTGTCTATTGGAAGCATATCACCGCAGCGCCCCCTATTCCAGCCCCCAACCGCTCAGGCTCAAACTTCGGGGTAACCATGGCTGGGAACTTCGGCGTCGAGATGGTCCTGCGCGGTAGGCTCGGCGATCTGAATCAGATCCCGCCCCTGGTCTGCCCTCGGCACCCGGCGGAATCGCGATGATCTGGGATAGGCTCTAAGAGTCTATCCCAAAACCTCGAGGAGGGGACAGGCACATTTTGCTCCGAAGACTCCGCAAAATGAGCCAGTCCCCGACGGTTTTGGGATAGGGTCTAAGTCGTCCCTTCCCAGCCTCAGCTTGCCGAATCGCGTTCAACCGGCCTCGCATGATTTCTTCAAAAGATGTCCGTGTCCAGCGCGATCATCACTCTCGATGGATACCGCGGTCCTGGGATGCCTCAGCCAGTTCCTCATCGCGCTGCCGGTGCGCCTCGGCGCAGATCTCCAGAAGCGTCGGATCTGAAGCGTATTTCCCCGCGATATCCACCGGGCTCAGCCAGTCGATCTCGACGCCCACCAGTTCACCTCGCCCGACTCGCTCGGCAATCTCGGCCTTGACCTTGGCGATCGCTTCCTCCTGTGTCGCCGCTGTAACGCGAACTTCAGGCGCACCCGCCAACGTCGCTGCGAATTGGCCGGCGTATGGTTCGACCAGCACAGGAAAAGTCATGACTCAAATGCTCCTTGGGGGCTCGACCGGCTGCCCGACACATGAGCCTCCATTATAACCGGAAAAGAACAGGTCGCCACCTGCTCCGTCCCTTGCCTATAGCCGATAGTGCGGAAAGTTGAGCCTCATCCTCGCCGTCGGTACCATCCGCTCACCTGGAGGATGAGGAGTTCGGGTCATTCGCGTTTTGCTCGCACTGCGGGATACTGAGGTTGAGCAGGGGAAAAGGCGGGGAGCAGGGAGCAGGGAGCAGGGAGCAGGGAGCGCGGTGCGGCAAGCCAGAAGAGGAGGACGGGCAGCGCTGATCTCCGCTAATCGACGGTAATTCCAATCTTCGGCCGGGCTGCATCAGCGCAGATCCGTGCCGATTCGTGTTCTTTTCCTTCGGCCTTTCGCACACGACAGGGTGCGGGGCGCGCGGAGCGGGACTCGGAGAGGTGGAAGTCAGGGAACTGGTCATTCCGAGAAGAGCGATTCGATATCCTGGGCTCCGTGCAGCACGCGAACAATATCCGCTCCTTCGGGCACCGGCCGATAAAAGATCAGGAAGTTCTGGAATCCTCTGATCGACCACACTCGAATGCCTGCCGCCTCGGGATCGCGAAACTGGCATAGGGTTCCGGCTTCGGGCGTTTGTGCAAGGAACTCACAGGCCGCTTCCGCCGCATCGAGA
>JAAYEH010000267.1 GCA_012728855.1 Rhodopirellula sp.
CTAGATGTCCGTTTCGTAAGTCCATAGCCAGTTACACCGCCAGGTGGTGGTAAGGTCGAGGTGGATAGAGAAGACGCTCAAAGAGCTGCCGCCGGGGACTGAACCAAGCCTTGCCGTGTTGCTGTTGTCGCTGCGTCGCGCTGAAGGGAGTACCGCGGACCAGCGGCTGGCCGGTGTAGGTCCAGCGGAAAGGATGCGCGTGATGCGTGTTGTAGTCGTCGAGGAAACGACAGAGCAACTCCTCGAACACCTCGGGAGAAGAGAAGTCGCCCCGTTGGAGAAAACGGCGAGCCAGAATGCTGAACCAAAGCTCCACTTGGTTCAGCCACGAACCGTGCTTCGGCGTGAAATGAAAGACGTGTTTGTGAGATGCATCGGTCAGGAACTCGCGGCGCTGCGCCCCGGTTTTCAGACGTTTAGGTTCAAATGCCGCGTTGCTAAGCTTAGCCACCACTTCGCAGACCGCCAAGCTCCAATGCGTGTTGAGATTGTCGAGAACCCAGTCAAAGGCTTGCATCTGCGGGAAGTGCTCGGCAACTTTCTTCAAATGGGCGGCAAGATCCTCGCTAGTGCGGGTCTCTCCTACATCCCAGACGATTTCTCCGGTAGGTACGACAAAGGAGCCCGTCAGCACGCGCGTCCCATGTCGGATATACTCCTGTTCGCGCCGTTCTGGTTTACCAGGCTCGGGCCGCTTCGTCGGGTACTTGCGTTCGAGGATCTGCATGCCAGTCTTCTCGTCAACGCAAATCAACAACCGCCCTTCTTCGTAGAGACGCGGAGCGTTGACATACAAGTTGCAGACCTCCCTGGCCTTGCTTTCGAAATCCGGATCATGGCTGTTGAGCCAATAGACACTCCGGTGCGGTTTGAGGTCGGCGTCGTCGAGAATGCGAAAGATCGTCGATCGGCTCATCGCCTCAGAATGGGCGTGATTGACGATGGTCGCGGCGATGTCATCGAGGCTCCACCGCGTAGCCGTGCAACCGTAATCCGATGTCTCACTGGTTGCGATCGAGACCACGTCAACACGTGCCGAGGGGGGAAAACCTCCGCGGTCGGCCAGACCGCGGAGCGTCTTGCAGCCCCGCAAGACCGTGCCGGACGAATCGCCCTCGCCAGAGTGCGACGGTTCGACGGTTGCACCCCAACTCTGCCGCAACCTGTAAATTCGGTGGGCAATCCGGTTCCGCGGCCCGTAAGACCATGCGAATACGGAAAGCCAAGGCTTGAGGTGTGGAACCAGCACGAAGCAGGGCATTCAACTGTTTGCGATTATCGTCAGTCAACGATAAGAACGGGGCGACGGAGGGCGGCATGGCTCGCATCCTTGCGGCAGACGGGGGAAATCAAAAACCACCCGCCTCTATTATCCCAAACTGCCCTCCTTGTCCAGGCCACTTACTCCTGTCCGTGAACTTACGAAACGAACATCTAGCGCATTGTGTACTTGTGGTTTCTTGAGCGTACTGGCGGCCAAGGGTTGCGCCGGCACTAGCGACGCAAAGCATGGCATTGGTGTTGCACGTGAGGTCGCCGTGCCGGAAGTCGCGGCAGGCAAAGTGGTTCAGTAGCGCGAGAGGCGTGCAACGGTGACCGCCATATTGAGGGGTGTGTTGCATGGTGCGGTGCGGCGTTCGCCGGGGACGGACTTGTGGCGAGTGCGGTGAGTATCTGAGCCGCTGGCGGGTGATTTGGTACGCTAACCGGGTGGTGGAAGGGGATAGCACGGATGGCAAAGCCGGGGCACGGATGACAGAGAGGAAGACCGAGGAAAAGGGAGTCAAGAGATGGCCGTTGAAGAATGAGGACTGGTGGAAAAGGGGCGGACTGGGATTGCCACGGCGAGC
>JAAYEH010000268.1 GCA_012728855.1 Rhodopirellula sp.
ATCGACGCCGAACACGCCCTCGACCCGACCTGGGCGAAAAAACTCGGCGTCGAACTCGAAACACTCCTGGTCAGCCAACCCGGAAGCGGCGAAGAGGCCATGCACATCACCGAAATGCTCATCAAGTCCAACTCCGTCGACGTGATCGTCGTCGATTCCGTCGCCGCACTGGTGCCGAAGAAGGAGCTGGACGGCGAAATCGGCGACTCCCACGTCGGACTGCAAGCCCGGCTGATGAGCCAGTCGATGCGCAAGCTGACCGGGGCCATCTCGAAGTCGAAGACCTCGGTGATTTTCATCAACCAGATACGCGAGAAGATCGGCGTGATGTTCGGCAGTCCGGAGACCACGCCCGGCGGCCGCGCGCTGAAGTTCTACGCCTCGTGCCGCATCGACGTGCGGCGGATCAGCCAGTTGAAAGAGGGCGAGCAAGTGGTCGGTCAGCGGGTGCGTGCGAAGGTGGTGAAAAACAAGGTGGCCCCGCCCTTCCGCGTCGCCGAGTTTGACATGATGCACGACCACGGCATCAGCTACGAGGGCGACATCCTCGACATGGCAATGGCCAACAATCTGGTCAGCCGCGTCGGCGCCTGGTTCCGCTACGGCGACGCGCAACTCGGCCAGGGCCGCGAAAAGGTCCGCGAATATCTCAAGGAAAACCCCAAACTGGTCGAAGAACTCCGCGGAAAAATCCTCGTCGCCGGCGGCTTGGCCGCCCCCAACGACGCGGAAGAAACCGGCGAAACGAGCGAAAACGAGGAAGAAGCGTAACGGAATTGGCCGCCGCGCGGGCGGTCGCCGGGACTCTCGGATTCCGTGAGGAAGGTCCGCGACCGCGTGCGTGGCCGCAGTTCTGACAAGCGTTAATCTTCGTAAGGCCCCAAAAACCGTTCGCCATTGAAATGGATCATGTGGGATGGAGCGTCAGCCACCCAGACTTCCGTTTCCCACGAGATGTCACCGAGATACTTGACCATTGCAGCTCGGTCCAGGAAGGCCGTAACGAAAACAAGCCCGACCTTGCAGCCGTCGAACAGCCGTTTCAATTCGTCATGCCGTTTCCCGTCCACGGGGCCATGACTCGTCACAGCTTCGATCAGCACAAGCCATTTCTTCTGGATATGGTAGACCACCACGTCGGGCATCTTGCCGTGGGAATCGACTTTGACTCCCAGTCGAGCAAGCGCCGCTTCGTCGAAATATGCCCACTTCGTGTCCGTGTCGCCGACGTAGATCGGCTTGCCGCTGGGTGTGAATCGTGGGCAGAATTCTTCGATGATTTCCTTTATCAGGACGTTCTGACCGCCAGGAGATAGGTCAATCTTCTCGCCGGTGGTCAAAGTCAACGGAATTCTTGCCATTTTGCGTTCTTTCGCATAGCGGGCCTTCAACGTCTCGACCGACGTGAGCCATGTCTGAAGATTCTTGTCCCACGCTTTCGATCCGTAGGTGCGCAGCAACTCCAGCGCGCCCTTCTCGACTTGATAAACCGTCTGACCGCTGTTGATCGGCCGAGTGGGTTTGTCGGGATTCGCCACGATGATCCCGGCTTCCATAAACTGATGGACCGTCTGCCGCCTGACTGTTTCGCGGGTATTCGGAGCGTATCGCTTGCCGTAGTGCTCGGCAAACCAATCCATGATTGGTGTAATACCTCGCAGTGGAGCCGATGCTTTTCGCCACGCGGCATTGGGCGGCAAGTCAAGCAGCGCCAATAACGTGAGAGCAGATCGCTCGTTTTGCTGTGCCTTCGGCAACCCAAGTGCAGACAATATCTCTTGCGCTTCTGAAATGCGTTGCTTTACTTTGACGGGATCGTCGTCTGCCATGCACAACTCCTCTCGGATTAGCGAGTCAAGCTCATCTTGACTCGGGAATGACTCACCAATTCGGCCGCCGATTCGGTCCAACGTTTCCAGGTCTGGATACTTGAGGCTGCGCAAGTCGGCGGCGTTCACCTGCGTATGCCCGCTGAACTGGCGAAAATAGGCATCCACCAGCGTCGAATTAAGATAGGCAGCCAACCCCTTGGCGAGCAGGATGGGCAGGCCATTGCCTCTCCGGTGAAAATAGTTCAGGTGGTTTTCAAAGCCGTAGTCATCACCCGGCAGTCGATTGGGATCGCAAACGGCCGCCGCAACCCGTCGTCTCTCCTCCTTTGCCGAAAACCGTTTGACCAGCACGTAGTTGCCTGCCGGAACAAGCAAGCTTTCCGTGTTCGGCGCAACCATCAGGTAGTTCGGCTTCTTACCCGGCTTCGGCCACACGATGTAGCCATTCTCGAAGTGGACTGGGTAAATCAAAGGAACGGTCTTGCCATTGCTCTCAAAGGCCAGTGCCGCCTTCGCACGGAAATCGACTACCCGGCCCGTGGATACTTGGATTTCCATATCTTCGAGGGTAGCTGCAAACCCGCGCACGCGCTCGGCAAAACGAGTCCCAATTTCGTCGGACACAACGTGAATCACCATGTCATGGTCGTTCGGGTTGACCAATTCTCCGGGCTGGACCTCGCGCACGCAAATGTCGGGGTCTTCCGAATTGGCCGATGAAGAGACGACGGCCTTGCCCGCCGGCTTGCCTTTGACTGACCGAAAAATCAAGTTTTCTTGCAGAACGTCGGCATCCTTGAAGGCCGAATTGCGAGACTCGAATACATGAACCCTTTGCAGCGTCATTTCACGCAAGAACGCCTCACGGAATGGGCGGAAGTAGGGGCCATTGCAGAAACTCCGGGGAGTGATGGCCACCATTTCGCCCCCCTCATTGAGCAGCCGAAAAACAAGCCAGAGAAAAGCAGTGTAGAGATTGCTCGTTTCGATCCCTACAGATCGCAGCGCCCGGCGTGTTTCAGATTCGCTATGCAGCTTTCGATAGGGCGGGTTCAGGATGGCGCAGTCAAACGCAGAGTGTGCCGCTGCCCATAACGGATGATCGGCCAGTAGTTCAACGGCGGACCGAATGAAATCGGCTTCGATCACGTCGGCTTGAAACGCAACCCCGGCCGCCCGGCAGACCTCTCCACAATCCTCCACCGTCTGGCGAAGGTGTTCAGCCAAGCGATGATCGGCCTCATAGGCGGTCAAGTGGATCGACGACGGCCGCTGTTCCAGGGTGCAGGCACGAGTAATCCAGGCCGCCGAAAGGCTGCCTACCCCCGCGCCGGGGTCAAGCAAACGGACATGCCCGACCCTGGGTTCCACCAGACCAGCCATAAAACGGGCAATTGGAGCCGGCGTAAAGAACTGCCCCATTGCAGCCCGGTGGGCGGGGTCTAGCCGCCTGCCGACATCGAGGCGGATCAAGTCCACCCGGTCAACCAAGCCGTCTTGTTCCAGAATCGCTGCCATGCAAGTTCCATCCAGAAAAACGCCATTATAGCTCACAAGCTGGGAGTTGTGCAGGAGTGCAAACAGAGGCAAAGCGGGTAATAAGGTATCCCATGCCCGACTGATTGTCGCAGTGCCGTTTGTTGTCTTTGCGGCTGTACATCCAAGGTCTTGCGTCAAAAGAAATTGGTTTTCCTGGAACACTTATCCCCCACTAATTTCCACTAATGCGATTAGTGGCGATTAGCGTGGATTGGTGTTCCAAAATATGTCTTGTGCGCGGCGAGCGGAGGTTGCGACGTAAGACTTCAGATATGTTCGATATGCAATCCGCGGCGGCGGCGCTCGGCGCGGCGGGCGTCGTCGAACTGTTCGGACACGCGGCGGGCGTTTTCGATCCCCGGAAGCAATAGCTCCGGATGGCTGCGGTCGCTCGACGTGATGCGGATCGTGCCCACCCCGACCAGCCGCTCCAAGGGGCCTTGCTCGAACGAAATATCGTCCATGTCGATCGACTCGATCCGATCGGTTTTGCGGCGGAGAATGCCGCGCTCGTGTACGAACTTCTGCGTGGTGAGCAGGTAGCGGACGCTCATCCGCCGGTAGCAGAGCAGCGCGGCGTGATAGAGCCAAGGCAGCAGCATCAACAGGAGCAGGATCAGCCAGCCCTTGATGCCGAAGCCGG
>JAAYEH010000269.1 GCA_012728855.1 Rhodopirellula sp.
CCGTGAAGTCCACCGAAATGGTCGCCGATCAGGAACACCGGGTCTGCGGCGTGCTCTCACAGTCGCAAGGGTGGTCTGGACGAGGGGGGATTTAGAATCACAAGAAACATGGGATAATCATTTAGATTGCTTATCCTTCAGCGACTTCAGCCAAGGATACAGTCGCCCAGAAAACATGTCGAATTCGGTCGATCGTTTCTCTCTCAGAAATGCACGCCGAAGCCTGGAGATCCGGGAAATGGGAAACGAATTGACGCCGCAGGCGACGGAGCCGCACAGGGACTACAAACTGGACCTGGCTTACTTTACGGAGGTTGGCCGTTGCCCACTCATGGTCCGGCGTGGGGCGCGAAGAGCGTTTGAGCTGTTTCTTCATCTCGCCCACCAGTTCTTTCACAACAACGGCCAACCCGTGTTGGTGGACCATACGGCCATGTGTCAAGCGTGCGGACTCAATCCCGAGGATCCTCACGCCCGATCGGCTATCTCACGACTACTGAGGTCGTTGCAGCGGACTTTCCGGGTCATCGACTACGAACCCGTCCAGCGACGCCGCCCCGAGATCCGTCTGGCTCCGGCACAGCCCGATGCGAACGTTCTGAATCCACGCCATTACATCTATTTTCAAGGCGGCTGGAGTGGGCCGCGCCGCGCAACCTTCAACACGCTGGGACCGCGTGCCTTCGCTACCGAGTACATGTATTGGATCGCGGAGTACGAATCGGCCTTGGCGCGAATCAAGCACAACCGCCCTTATTGGTTCTTCCCCCTGGCGAAGATCTCGGAAGTGTACCACGTGTCCACGGATTTTGCGGGCGCAGGCTTGCGGGGGTTAGTGGAACTGGGAGTGATGCGAGTGGTCTACGGGCAGTTCGGGCTGCAAGCACCCAACGACGAGTTCGGTGCGGCCAATCGCTATTACTTCAAGGGCCTCGGCGAGTTCGTTCGTCGGCAGTGGGAACTCGAAAACCTCCAGGTGCAATACCAGAAGGAACTTGTGCTAGCCAGGATCTTGGCGACGAAGCTGACCAACGGTCAGACGGTCAAGAACGTCCGAGGGCTTTGCGAACTGCTGGCGGCCCATGGCGAGGCGTCCGTACTCCAGGCAATCGAACAAGTTGCCACCCTGCCCACCCGCAGCCTGAAGCGGCGATTGGCCTATGTGACGGCGATCGTCAAGCACGCGGGCCAAGCCGCTGACGGCTGTACCCCCCATTCAAGCTAGTCGCGGGCGTGGTGGTGCGTTGGGTGCTTGAAAAAAAGGCTGAATACCATTAATATATAATAGCTGGCCCGACCCGTTTCCTCCCCAATTCTGCCAACCAGTCACCGAACTCGCACTACAACAACAAGCCAGCCGCCGCGGCCACAGCAATCAAGAGTACCACCATGCCCGTTCAAGTCCCTACCAGCCAGGGACCACTCGCGATTTCCGATCATCACGTGCAGGCCGTGGTCCGGCATGCCCACCGCCGAGCCGACTTGACAGCTGCCGCGCTGGATGCGATCGGCCTTCTTACCAAACGCCCCGCCGTCTTTCCCGCGGGTTTCTTGCTGGAATTCGGGGCGGTTGTGGAACTGGGCGTTTGGGAGCGGCAGGGCCTACGAGTCTTTCTGAATTCGGATCTCCCGACCTTTAGCGAGGCGGCGGACGAACTGCTGGCCCGTGTCGCCAAAGGATCCGCTGCCTTCGATGGCTCTGATGCCGCCCCGCTGTCCCGTCGCGTGTTTCAGGTCTGGATGGAGCGTTTTGCCTGGGAGGGGCCCGATATCTTGGACGCCGATTTCCTTGTTGGCGATGTCGATGAGGACCAGTTCGCCCGAGTGCTGGCCGACTTCGTCTGGCAGCATCGGCACGAATTGTCCAGGCTGTTGAACAACCACCAGTGAGCTTAAGAGAGACCCGATGAGTCATCCAACCAGAGATCGAGCCGTCTTCCACCACCGCGACTCCGGCGGCAGGGCCGAAATGACGCCCGGTCAATACGTGGAATGGGCTCAACGAAAAGCCCAGGAGTTGAATCTATCGTTCGATGGTACACCCCAACGGATTGAGGCCATGATCCGCGAGGGCCGATCGGTCGATGGGGATCTCTTCGTCGATTACGACGTCAAAGGCAGCCAACTCTCGCGAACTGGACTCAATGCACTGATCCACGAATCTGTTAACGATCCCCGGGTTGCGGCAGTTCTGATACCCCGACGCGACCGGCTCGCCAGACCGGACGATCCCCTGGACGGCATCAAGTTGGAAAACGCCTTTCAGTTTGCGGGCAAGGCGGTCGTTTACATGGATCGGACGCTGCCGCCCTTGAAAAAAGGCAAGAAGGCTGATATTGCCCAACTGATCACGGCGCTGGTGGACTTCGACCGGGCGGAGAAGGACCGCCGTGACCTGGCCCAAAAAATCCTTTACGCCCAACTTCGACTCGCCAAACTCGGGTTCTCCACAGGAGGCAGACCGCCCTACGGATTCCGCCGCTGGTTGGTCAAAGACGACGGCACGCAGGTCCGCCAGCTGGCGGCGGGTGAACGGGTACGGATGGCCGGCCATCACGTAGTCTGGCTGCCCACAGCCGAGTCAGAACTGAAGGTCATTCGGCGAATCTTGGCGATGCTGGAGACCATGCCCGCCTCGCAGGTCGCTGCGCGGCTGACTGCCGAAGGCGTCCCCTCGCCCGATGCCGGTCGATGGCGCAAGGACCGCGGTGTCAAGCATGCCGTCAGCGGAGTGTGGCACCAGACGACCGTGATCCACATCGCCCGCAACAGTCTGCTTGTGGCGGTCACCACCTTTGGCCTTCGCTCGATGGGGGACAAGTTCCGCTGCTCCCCGGAAGGACCGCGAGAACTGGAAGACGCGGACTTTCGGGAAGACGCCAAACCCAAGATCATCCGCAATCCCGAGAGCCAGCGGATCACGGCGCCCGCCCGGTTCGAGCCTCTGGTGGACGTAGATCGCCACCAGCGCTTGCTTGCCACGCTGGATGCCCGTGGCGGTGTGCAACGCGGCAAGCCCCGCGCCCACGACCCGGCCAAGAACCCTCTAGGCGGCCGGATTTTTGATCTCGGTTGTTCCTGGCCGATGTACCGCACGCCGTACGGCAAGACGACATTCCGCTACAAGTGTGGCTATTACCTTCAGTCCCATGGGGCAAAATGTTCGCATAACACTGTCGATGGCCCCACGGCAACCAGATTCATGCTGAGCTGTCTACGGCAACGGTTGCTTTCTCCCACGCTCCTGCCCAACGTGGAGCGGCGGCTCCGTGAGTTGGCTGCCCAGGTGACAGACCAGAACCAAGGCGATCATCAACTGGGCGGATTGCAGAGCGAGTTGGCCCAAGTACAGTCACAATTGAGGACGGTTTCCGGCAACATGGCTCTCGCCAAGACGCCTGAGCAGTTCGAGGCCATCTCCGGCACGTTCGACCAGTTGAAGGCCCATGAGGAGAACTTGCAGGGACGGATCAGGGAAGCGGAGCCCAAAACAGCGGCGGCGGACATAGAGGCGGAGATCGCGGTGGCCACGGACGTGATCCACCGATTGGCAGACTTGGTGGCGGCTGGCAGCGGCTTGGACCTCGCCGCAGAAGCATTCCGGCTCACCAACGCCCGATTGTTCCTTCGCTTTCAGCCTGTACAGACCGAGAAGCGGCTGCTGAATAAACTGGCCGGGGGCGTGGTTGTGTTCGGGGCCGCCCCCAATCCGATCGAAGTCTACCGCGGTCAAACTGGGCGTCGAGCCCTCAACCACAGCGGCCCGACTAGCCTAACAGCCGCCGAGACGGGTACGCTATGCGTTCCCCCAGAAAATACTACTAATTCCGGCGTGGAAGGTAACTCGTTAAGAAATGTAAATCGGGGCGACTGGATTCGAACCAGCGACCTCTTGGTCCCGAACCAAGCGCTCTACCAGGCTGAGCCACTCCCCGACAGGAAGTGAAGGCATACCGACGCTGCCACGGATCGGCAACTAGCCGACCACACCAGATCTATTAGCATACAAACCCCCACGGGAATCGTCAACAGCACACAGTCTTGCCCGCAATGGGGGGGCAGGCGTTTGCCTTAGACCTCCATTTCGCAAAACGCCTTGGCGCCCATCCGCATCGGAACCCACGTGGCAACCGCTCCCAGCACGATGCTGCCGACCGCGCCGGCAAAGAACCAGGTTCGTATCCAATAGGAAACGTCGTGCCGGCCGGAAAGCCACTCGGCCGCACTGTGGTAGCGGTTATCGAGGTAGAAATGGGCGGGCAGCGCGGTCAGCAGCACCACGACCACGATATAGAGGGTGCTCAGCACGAGATTCAGTGTGCCGCCGAAGCCCGCGGCGATCTTTGCGGGCGATTGCTCGTGGAAGCTCGGCATGCGGGCACCCATGCCCACGGCAATTCCCGACAGCCCGAAGCAAAGGACAACGCACGTCAACTGATGGCTGAAGAGGATCAGCGGCGACACTCGCAGCATCGCATCGCTGAGCAGAATCAAGCCGCAGCAGGGGACGATCGATCCGGCGACGGCAAAGACCAGTTTGGTCCATAAGATCGTTTCGCGCCGGATCGGGAGCAAACCGAGCACCCAGAATCGGCGGCCTTCCAGGCTGATCATCGGAAAAATAAAGCGCGTGGTGAACGTCGATAACAGCAGTCCGACCACAGATACGTTGAGGAAACTGACCAGGTTGACCCATCCCACGTGATACATGTCGTAGCTAAATCGCCGCACATTGAGGAAGTAGAGCGCCAGCAGGCTGAAGAAAATGAGGAATTGGGACCACTGCATCGGATCGCGGCGAAAAAGGCGGAGATCCTTGACGATCAGCAGACGCCAATGCCGTGGCAGCAAGCCGGCGATTCGATCGACAACCGCGTCGATCGCGGCGGCGCGGATCCGCCGTCGCGGCCCGGGTCTGCCGTACAGTGCATGATACCCTTTACGGTAAATCCCGCCGGCGGTCGTCACCGCCAGAAGCCGGAAAAACAACGCGTTGGAGATCATTAGCGCAAGAAAGAGAACACTCTCGGAAGGAACACGCGAGGCCGCTTCGAGCAATCCCGCGCTGAGCCACCAACTGGGCAGGAGCCGGTGTTCGGTCAGACGCATTCTGCCCAGCATTTCCTGGAACCAGTCGGGCGTGAGCAGGTCGCTCTCCTGGCCGGTTGCCAAAGACCAGCCCAGCCAAGCCAGTCCGGCAAGGGCCGCCAGGGCAAGAAACAAGGTAAGGCCGAACCGACCCCGCGGCAGCCAGCACACGATCACCATCGAGAGAATGGCGCCCGCGCCGGACGGTATGTAGATAAATGCCACCAGAAAAGGGGGCAGTATGGCGTAGTAGTACCAAGGTGCTCCGGCCGTCAGTCCGTAGGCCAGCAACATCGGGCTTCCCAAGAGCAGGAATGCCCAACTGCTCATCAAGATCGCTTCCTGAAACTTCTGGAGGAAGACGCGTTCGGCGCGGGCGGGCAGCGAGAGCAGAAACGGCACGTCGCGACCACGGAAAAGCGAGCTGTAGAGGATGACGCCGGAGGAAAACACCAGCATCACCATCAAGGCAACGAAGAACATGCCAAACACGGCCTGAACCGTGCGATCGTGCAAATCCGGCGAGACAATGGCCCCTTTGATGAACTCGAACCCGTCGACGAACAGCAAGAACAGCGCCAGCCAGAGCAGGCCGCTGAGCACAAGAACCAGCCCAAGACGCAGACGCGCCGTGGAGAGCGTCTGGCGGACCATGTTCCTGACAAGGTGCATCCGCAGTCGCCAAAACGCCTTGCCCTCCAACTCCGGGGAGAGGAGGCTTGCGGGCTGGGAGGCGATGCCGCAACCTGGGACGACGGAGGCAATAGATGAATCGGTCACAATGATTCAGGATGAGGGGGTTCCGGTAGGCGCGGTCGGCCGTTGCCCGGCGTCTCCGTTGCCACCAGCCGTGAGTTCGAGGAAGAGGTGCTCCAACGAGGTTTGGTGCATGGACAGCTCCTGCTGGAGCCGCTCCTTGGTGCCCAGGAAGATCAGCCGTCCGTGATCGATCACCCCGATCCGGTCGGCGATCTCCTCGGCCACGGCCAGCGTGTGCGTCGACATGAGCACGGCTGCGCCGGCGCGGGCTTTCTGTCGCAGCAGATCCTTGACGAGACGGACGGACTTCGGATCCAACCCCACCATCGGCTCGTCGACCACTAGGGCCGGTGGATCGTGCAGCAAGGCCGAAGCGAACACTACCCGTTGCCTCATGCCGTGCGAGTAGGTTTCGGTCAGGTCGTCGAGGAAGGTCTCCAGCGAGAACTGTTCGCGCTGTAGCGCGATGCTGCGGGCGGCCTGTTGCGGCGTCATCCCACGCATTTCAGCCACGAACTGGAGGAATTCGCGGCCGGAGAGCTTGTCGTAAAGGAATGCCTCGTCGGGGACATAGCCGATCAGCGACACGGCCTCGCGAGGTCTTAGCACGACGTCGTTCCCGCCCACTCGCACGGCGCCAACGTTGGGACGCAGCAGCCCGACGAGCATCTTGATCGTCGTTGTCTTTCCCGCCCCGTTGGGCCCGAGAAAAGCGAACAGTTCACCGGCCGGTATCGAGAGATCGAGATCGCTGACCGCCACCTTCTTGCCGTACGACTTGCCGACTCTTTCAAATTGAATCATGGCCACCTGCGTCTACTTCTCGGCGAATTCATCGGCCAAAGCCCGGGCGCTCTCGTCCGGCAGCCGTGTGAAGGTGAGCGTGGAATTGAAGAGCATGGCCTGCTGCCGTAGCACGACACCGTCGGGCCGTACCCAAACTCGGCCGCGAACCGCACCGGCGTTGCGGCCGCCGGCGCCAGGATCCGTGCGATAAACGACGAGCCAGGCGTCGACCGTCTCGGCTGCCCAGACCATCGGCTCGCTTCCTTCCACGGCGACTTGCAGCACTTCCAGCGGACGCTCCGGGGGATGGAAGGGGCTGTAGAGTTCCACGGTCCACTTCTGTCCCTCGCGCAGGCCTGGCAGGTGCGTTTGAGGTGACAGCCCGTCGCTCAGCATCGACTTGGGCGGAACCGGCATCTCCTTCTCGTAATTGAAATCGCCGGCACGCACCGTCAGTGACAGCTTGCCGTTGTCGATCGTTCCCCGGACCTTAATCAGACTCTCCACTCCATCCATTCCGAGCGACGATTCGAACCGCGAAAGGCGGCCGAACGGATCGAACACCAACTCGCCGAGTACGTCAACGGCCAACGCGACACGGTGACCTCGGGCAGGCGCGGTAAACCAGGGAAGCTTGGCAATGTCCTCCATGGGGATGTCGTCGAAGTGAACCCGGCTGCGGAGTTCCGTCAGCCGGTGCGGCAAAGGTAAGGTGGTGTTCAGAGCCCAGCCGATCGGGCGGTCGTTCCAGGCCATTGCCCAGGCAACCGGAGGATCTTCCCGTCGAGCTTCAATGATCGCCGGGTAGCTCGGTGGCTCCCCAACCAGGATCGCCGGAACGACTTTCGTACTGACCAGCCACCCCATTGTGGTTAACCACAGCGCAACGACAGCAATGCTGAACCATCGACTCGACATTTCTCGCGTGCTCGTCCCGCTCTGATCCTGTTGGTTTCCCTCGAACGACATTCTAACCGCGACGCGCGACACAAAGTAGATCCCGCTTGCCGAGCGGGACTCTGCCCCTAAGGTTCCGCTCGGCAAGCGGAACCTACCAAGTGCCCACCTCGGAACCATGCCCGATTTTTCGAGTTGCCGCGAAACCGAGGTTGCAGCAAACCGGGATTCGGTAGATGATAGTCGGCCTATACGGCGGGGCGTGAGAACGATAGTTTCCCCCAGCAAGGAGGCTGAAGGAGATGAAGGGTGGCAGATGGATTGTCGGTTGGATGGCCGGAGCCGTGCTCAGCGTTGCCGGCTGCGGAACCAGTGGTGACGGCAGCGCGACACAAGCGACAACCGCGTCGATTGCCGGAGGCGCCGGCAACGGGATGCAGGCAACTGCGGCAGGCGCCCCGATGCTGACGGCGGCCAGCGGTTTGCCGGCCGCAGCCAAGGCAAGCGATCCGGACCATCCGGTCGTGGTCATGGAAACGTCGATGGGGAACATCACCTTCACCCTCGACAAGCAGAAAGCGCCTTTGACGGTCGACAACTTTCTCTTCCACGTCAACGAGCGCTTCTACGATCAGACGATTTTTCACCAAGTGCTCAAAGACTATGTCGTCCTGGGGGGAACCTACTCGTCGGAGTTCGTCGAGAAGCAGGCGGATCGAACGATCCGCAACGAAGCCTTTACCGCGCCGAAGAACGTCCGCGGCACGATCGCGATGGCTCGGCAGCCCGACGTGATCGACAGCGCGACCAGCCAGTTCTTCATCAACGTGTCCGACAATCCGATGCTCGACCACAAGGGGGATGCGCCGGAGGAATACGGGTATTGCGTATTCGGCAAGGTGACCGAGGGCATGGAGGTAGTGGACCGGATCGCGGCAGTCGAAGTCCACGATCAGTCCAACCTGGAGAGGACGCCCGTAGCGCCGCTGGTCATCAAGTCGATCCGGCAATTGCGGTAGAACCGATCCACGAACCATTTCGCCGGGAGAAGTTCATTCCGCCCTTAGTGAACCAAAGTCATTATGCGGCTCAGACCGGCAATCCCAAGAAACCCTCGTGCAAAAACACCGGTTCGTAGCCGTGCTCGGTGGCCCAGCGGATTGCCGTTTCGATCCGTTGGCGGTGGTCGGGTAGATAATTGGAATAGAACGGCCAGAAATACTGTTCGTGGGTCATCAGGTCGATGATCTCCGCCTGGTTGGGATCCCGGGCGATTTCGTCCAGTTGCGGCACGATGCGGTCCAGCGGAACCGTGTTGCAGACCATGTCGATGTTGGAGAAAACGATTCCACTGGGAAAATCCTTGAGCGCGTCGTGCCTGGAAAGATACTCGCTGCGCGTCGGATCCATGCGGTAGTTGACAACCCACTCGTCCCGCTGCTTCTGGAAATAGCCGCTCAAGACCTTCACCCCGTGCTCGGCCAACGGCTTCCACGCCGAGGGCCGCACGACGCCCCAGTGGACGATCGTGGTCGGCGAGTAGGTCGCCTCGCCGGCGAAACGGTTGATTTGCTCCCGGATCTTCTCGAAGTCAGCGATGACTTGCTCGGGCGGGGCGTCGAAGTAGGGCCGCGGCGGATCGTTGGCGTGGGCGTGGAAGGCCAGCTTGAGCCAATCGGCGTTGTCTCGCCACTCGCCGCGGTAACGGTCGGGGAATTTGGTCAGATCGAACTCGTCGGCCGTGGTCCAGTAGATGTTCAGTACGAACTTCGCGCCGTACTTCTTGTGCAGATCGCGATACATGGCCAGATAGAAGCAGTCGAAGAGCGAGTCGTATTGCTTCTGCCAGATGTCCCGCAGGAAGAAGCTGTTGTCGTCGACGGCGAATCGGTAGCGCGGCCGTGAGTTGCGGTCCCAGACGACCCGAATCGCCTCCCGCGGACCGGCCGTGTCGCCAACCGTCGCCACGATGTCCGTCTCCCGATCCCGCAGCACGATCTCGGCTTCAAACTCCGCGCCGTTGCGAACCGCCGCGACACTGCCGCCGCGGCCCTCGCCGATCGCTTCGACCCGCACCGGCCGATCGGCCGGCGCAGCGCCGACGACACGGATCTTCAGTCCGCCGTCGACCGCCCGGCCGTGATGCCGGTTGAGCACCGCTCCGTGGACCGGTTCGACAATGCGGAGACTGCCGGGATCGTCGGCGCCGCCGGCCGGATAGCCGACGGCGAGGGTTCCGGCGGTTGCAGCAGATGCTTGTAGAAAGCGACGACGCGTGATCGGTTGAGCGAACATCCGACGAGTTCCTTTCAGTTGTTGTAGCACGGATGGCAAAGCCGGGACACGGATGAAGGAAGGACGCACAGCGGCTGATCCCCAATGCGACCGTTGTTTCTGGAGCGATGCTAAGCGGCGGCGTTCAATTCGTCTCCGTCTTCTTCACCAGTTCATGGACCTTCTCGACGACGAGTTCTTCGACCGGCTTCGCCAGCGGGCCGGGGAACGTTGTGTAACGCATCGCTCCGCCCCCTTCGTATCCGCCCTCCTCAATCACCCGCAGCGATGGCAGATAGCCGAAAACGTCGTTGGAGTAGCCGGCGACCCACACGGCCGGACCGGCCAGTTCCGACTTCAGTCGCAACGAGTAATCGACCACCACCTCGCCGGGCAGCGCCACCAACAGCAGGTCGTCGCCGAACCGCACGACCTGGACCGGTACCGGATAGGTCGTGCGGATTTCGCCCGTCTTCTTCAACTCGTCGAGCAGTGCCTCGGCGTGTTGGCGTTCCCACTTGTCTTTCGATTGGGCCTCCTTTTCGAGCTGTTCGCGGCCCGGCGGCGGCGCGAACGTGAGAACCACGTCCTCCAACGCCGCCCGCAACGGCCCTCGCACCGCGCGAGCGTTGGTCTGTAGGGCGGTTTCCACGCCGTTGGCAAGGGCCCGGCCGTGTTGTTTGCAGAGTTCGAGTTCGCCGCGCGGATAGGGGTTCTGGTCGCCGCCGCAGCCGGCCATGAAGAGGGCCGTGACGCCAGGATGGGCTTCTTCCAGATAACGCTTGGCAAAGCCGGAATAGTCACCGCAGAACTGGTAGAAGCCCAACGTAGTCGAGTGGCAGGCGTAGCCGAACAGTACCGCTTTCAGCGCGTTCTTCGTGTCTTTGACCATCAACACCGGAACCTGGTGATCGACCGGGCCGTCCGGATACGGGAAGTTTCGAAAACCGCTGTCGGTGGGCGTTCGCCGGTTCATGGCGAAGCCGGCGCGGCCGAAACTGTAACTCAGCGCGGCTGGGGCAAGACTGTCCAACGCCCGGCCGGCGACGTCGACCAACTGCTGCCGCAGGCTGTCGAGGAATTGCCGGGCCTTTTCGGCCTGTTCCTTGGGCATGTAGGTCGTGTTGGCGCGAACCACGGGTCCGCAATGGGTGTGCGATGCATTGACCAGCAGCGATTGCGGCGAAAGTTGGTGTTTGGCCGCCAGTTCTTTCTCCAGCCAATCGCGAAGATCCCCGGGAATGCCGATCAGATCGAGGTTGAGAATCACCAGGCGCTCGCCGCGGTCATCCTCCAGCGCCAAGGCGGTCGCGTTGAGATCGTGGACCGCTCCTTCCGACGGTTTGTTTCGGGAGGCATAACCGGCCATCCACATTGGCTGCTGCGGCGTGATGACAATCGTAGCCGTGCCGGCTTTCCAGGCCGCCGCGGGCGATTCCGCATCGGCGGCAAAAGTACCAAACGACGGTGCCGCGCTGAGCAGCGCAGCCAAACCACACACTCGGACAATCATTCGGCCGGACATGGCAGATATCTCCTCACGATAAGATAGTACACTCTCTCGGCGGGCGGCAAAACCGGGTTACCCCTCAGCAGCCCGGGTGCTCGAGCAAAGTCTGCCGTTCGCCGCCATCTTTCGTATGGTAGCAGCCGGGCCGCTGGGAAGCGACAGGGAGGCCTCTTACAACGGCGGAATCAGAGAGGCGATCTCCATGATGAACGAAGAGACGGCTCAAATTGCCTCAATCGCGAAACGGCCAATCGCTCGCCAGCGCCGCGCGCTGGAATTTCGTCAGACGCCGGATGCCGGCGCGGGCCAAGGCGAGCATCTCCTGGAGTTGAGCGTCGTCAAACGTGGATTCTTCGCCCGTCCCTTGGATCTCGATGAATTGGCCGCCGCCGGTCATCACCACATTCATATCGACTCTGGCGGCGAAGTCCTCCCGGTAGTCCAGGTCGAGGATCGGGCTTTCCTCGAACAGCCCGACGCTGACGGCGGCCAGGCTGTCGCGCAACGGATACTTTGAGGGGTCGGGCAGATCGGCGCGAATCGACGCAATGGCATCCACCATCGCCACCATCGCCCCCGTGATGCTGAGGGTGCGGGTGCCGCCATCGGCCTTGAGGACATCGCAATCCAGCGTGATCGTGCGAGGCCCCAGCGCCGCCAGGTCCGTGGCCGCGCGGAAGCTGCGACCGATCAACCGTTGAATCTCGCTACCGCGACCGTCCGCCCGCGCACCGCGATCCCGCTGCTTGCGGGGCCTGGTGCTGCCGGGGAGCATGCTGTATTCGGCCGTGACCCAACCGCGGTCGCCCGCCGTCATCCAGGGCGGAACGGCGGTGTCCACACTGGCGGTGCATAATACGGCCGTGCCGCCCGCCTCGATGAGCACACTCCCGGGGGCAGCGCCGGTGAAACGACGCTGAATCCGCAAGGGGCGGAGTTCATCCGCGGCGCGTCGGTCGGATCGCATGACGACTACCTTCTACCTTCCCTCGTCACTTCCATGACGGCTGTTTTCTCGTCGATCCTTACGCTTGGGCCCCCAGCAACCAGGCCAGAATTCCCTTCTGGACATGCATGCGGTTGCCGGCCTGCTGCACGGCGACGCTCTGCGGTCCGTCCATCACCTCGTCGGTTACCTCCTCGCCGCGGTGCGCGGGGAGGCAGTGCATGAAAAGGGTTTCCTGTTGGGCATGAGCCATCAGTTGTGCATTGACCTGGTAGCCGGCGAAATCGCGGCGTCGCTTTTCCGCTTCCGCTTCCTGGCCCATGCTCGTCCAGACATCGGTGTAGACGGCGACGGCATCGCGAACCGCCGCTTTCGGGTCGTCGGTTACCGTCAGTTCCAGATCCGGCACGATTTCGTTCAGGCGCGTCATGAAGGGGGCGTCGAAACGGTAGCCCTTCGGAGTGGCCATCACCATCTTCATGCCGACTTTGCCGCAGCCGATGGCCAGGCTGCAAGCGACATTGTTGCCGTCGCCGATCCAGGCGAGCGTGCGGCCTCGCAATGTGCCGGCCAATTCCCGAATGGTGAACAAGTCGGCCATGGCCTGGCAGGGATGGGCGCGATCAGTCAAGCCGTTGATCACCGGGCGAGTGCTGTACTTGGCCAGTTCCTCCACCGTGGTGTGGCGGTTCGCCCGCACCACGAGCACGTCGACGTACTCGCTGAGCACGCGGGCGAAATCCGCCAGACTCTCGCGTCGGCCGAAGCCGACGTCGTTTCCGAGAAAGAGAGAACTGCCGCCCAAATGCGCCATCCCCGTTTCGAAACTCACCCGCGTCCGCAGCGAAGGCTTTTCGAAGATCAACGCCATCACGCGTCCGGGAAGGAGCGGTTCTCGCAGTCCTTGCTCGCACTTCGATTTCAGGTCTTCGCTGATGGAGAAGACCCGCTCGATTTCGGCGGGCGAGAGTTCTTCAAGCGTGAGGAGGTGTCGCATGGTGGCATCCTATTCGGGCAAGAACCATCGCGGGTGTCAGCCGATCTGCTTCTGGAGCACTTCGGCCAGGATGTCGCAGCCCTCGTGGGCCTGCTGTTCGGTGAGGGTCATAGCGGGCAGCAATCGAATGACGTTGCCGTGGGTGCAGTTGATCAACAGATTCCGCTCCAAACATGCTCCAACGGCCGGTGCCCCTTCGATCGCCAATTCGACGCCGATCATCAGTCCGACCACGCGGACTTCGCGGATAATGTCGCAGGTCTGTTGGAGTTCGACCAGACGCGAGCGGAACAACTCTCCGAGGCCGCGGGCTTTCGCCAGCAAACCTTCGTTCTCGATCATCTCGATGGTGGCGATGCCGGCACGGGCGGCGATCGGATTGCCGCCGAACGTGGCGGCATGCATGCCCCGGCGGAGACTGGGGGCGATTTCCGGCGTCGTCAGCATGGCCGCGCCCGCTACACCGCCGCAGATCGCCTTGGCCAAAGTCATCACATCGGGCGTGACTCCAAAATGCTGATAGGCGAACCAATCGCCCGTCCGTCCGCAGCCTGTTTGAACCTCGTCGAAGACCAGCAGCAATTCGTGGTCATCGGCCAATTGCCGCAAACCGGCCAGGAAACCGTCGGGCGGAATCCGGATGCCGCCCTCTCCCTGTACGGGCTCGATCATGATCCCGGCCGTTTGCTCGTCGATAAGCCGAGCGACGGCGTCGAGATCTCCGTAAGGGGCATAGACGAAGCCGGCCATCAACGGCCCCAGCCCCTCGTGATACTTCGGCTGCGCCGTGGCCGTGGTGGAACCGAGCGTGCGGCCGTGGAATCCACCCTCGAAAGTGATGATCTTGTAGCGGTGTTTCGGCGTGTGCAGTCGCACGAGCTTGATCGCGGCCTCGTTGGCCTCGGTGCCGGAATTGCAAAAGAACGCCTTCCCGCCAAAACTCCGCTCGCTCAGCGCCTTCGCCCACAGTCCTTGCGCGTCGGTGTACCAGGTGTTGGGGACATGGATCAAGCGGGTAATCTGGTCTTGTACTGCTGCAACGACCGGCGCGGGGCAGTGGCCCAGGAGGTTGCAGCCCCAGCCGGGGAACAGATCCAGGTAACGATTGCCGTCGCTGTCCCATACATACGATCCCTCGCCGCGGACCAGGGCAACGGGAAACCGCGTATAGTTCGGGATAACGTACTTCTCAAAAAGCCCGACCGTTTCCTGGGAATTCATGGCATCAATCTCGGCCAACGTGACTTAGGACTTAGAACTTAGGGCTTAGAACTTAGGGCTTAGAACTTAGGGCTTAGAACTTAGGACTTAGAACTTAGGACTTAGGGCTTAGGACTTAGGGCTTAGGGCTTAGGACTTAGGGCTTAGAACTTAGGGCTTAGAACTTAGGGCTTAGAACTTAGGGCTTAGGACTTCGAGCTTTATTCGCGATTCTTGCGCGGCGGCCCTGCTGCCTGTCCTGTGGGTGTCACCAATTCGTGCAGCTATTCCCGTACGGAAAAGACGGGCCGTTTCCTCCAACACTCCAACACTCCAACACTCCAACACTCCAACACTCCAACACTCCAACACTCCAACCACCGTTTGCCGCGTTCCGCGCCAGGGCTTGTACGGGAGGGCTAGGCCCCGAGTTCCACGCACTCCTGACTTGTTTCGTGAGCGATTTCCGTTCCCACGCCCCGGCTCGTATACACTTCCAGCAGGAGCGAGTGCCGCAGCCGACCGTCGATGATGTGGACTTTGCGAACTCCCTTTTTGAGGATTTCGAGGCAGGCTTCGATCTTCGGGATCATGCCGGAATCGATCGCTCCGTTGCGGATCATTTCTCTCGCTTCGCGATCGGAGAGCGAGTGCAACAGCGATTCGGGATTGTCCTTCTGCCGGCGGACGCCGTTGACATCGCTGAGAAAAACGAGCTTTTCCGCCTGCAGGGCCTCGGCAACGGCCATGGCTGCCGTGTCGGCGTTGACGTTGAGCTTGCCACCTTCGGCCGTGGCGCACATCGACGGAATGACCGGCACGAAGCCGTCGCGACAAAGCCGTCGAACGGCGTCGCGATCGACGGAAGTCACCTTCCCGACGTGCCCCAAGTCGACCGGCTCACCCTGGCTGTTGCTGAGGTGGAGCCGCTCTCCCGTCAGCACGTTCATTGTTCGGAAATTCAGAGCGCGAGCGCGTCCGCCGAGCAGGTCGATTTGCTCGGCCAGTCGCTCGTTGATCTCGCCGGCCAGCACGCGCTCAACAATCTCCAACGCTGCTTCGTCGGTGTAACGGCGTCCCTCGACGAACCTTGCCTGCAACCCGGCCGCCTGCATCGCCCGGCTGATGGCGGCGCCGCCGCCGTGGACGATCACCGGCTGCATCCCGACCGTCTCCATGAAGACGACGTCCAGCAGCAAGTGGACCATCGCCCGCGAATCTTCCATCACACTTCCGCCGAGCTTGATCACCGTGATCTTGCCGCGGAATTGCCGTATCCACTGGAGGGCTTCAATCAGGACGTCGGCCTTTTGGATTGCTTCTTCCAACCGGTCTTCTCCCACGTGCTGTGGAGGTCGATGTTTCAGGAAAAGCCAGTCCCCCGGCCGGCAATGCCTTGCGCCGGGGAAACCCCTTATCGTACCTTCCGCGCATTTCCTGTCAACGACGTTCGCCGCATCCGGCCCTTGCCACGCGAATGTCGGGCAACTAGAATGCCACTATTGAGGGGATTCTGTGATTTGGCGGCAGCTTGGCTTCCCGTGCCGTTTGATGGCCGCTGCGCCCGGGAGGAGGTACAATCGTGGGGAGGAGCCGGAATGAGCAAGTCGTGGCGATCCTGTCGACGGCGGTTCTGTTTTTCGGCGGATGCTCACCTTCCACGGCGCGGCGACCGCTTTACGGCCGCGTCGAGATCGATGGCCAGGCCATTACGCACGGCTCTATCAGCCTGTTGCCGGCGAAAGGCAACTCGGGGCCGGCCGCAAATACGACGATCATCGACGGAGAGTACGCTTTCACGAACGAAAACGGTCCCCACAGCGGTCCGCATCGAGTAATCATCGATGTGGATACACTGCCCGGCAATCAGCCGTCCGAGGAGATGAAAGCCAGCCAGGATTTGAAGTCGGTGCAACCGCCTGCCGCGCGATCCGGTCGATCTGCTCCGCGGGAACCACCGACAGCAAAGCGCCATTGGGAGTTTGAATACGTGGTGCCAAGAGATGACCCGTCGCAAAAAGACTTCGACCTTGAGCAATAAACCCGTGCGTCCACACGCCCCGCTCGCCCGAACCGCACCGGCGCCAAGGCTTCGGCAATCCGGTGGATTTACGCTCGTCGAACTCCTTGTAGTCATTGCCGTTATCGGCATCCTGATTTCGCTGTTGCTGCCCGCCGTCCAGGCGGCTCGCGAGGCGGCCCGCCGAGCGCAGTGCAAGAACAACGTGAAGCAGATCGGATTGGCTCTGCACAACTACCACGACGCCTTTCGAACCTTCCCTTCGGGGAGTATGTACGCCGCGCCGATCGGTCCCATTCTCAGTGGACCGTATTCCTGGGGCATGATGATGCTGATCTTGCCTTACTTGGAACAGGGCAACGCCTATGAGACCATCGATTTCCGGCGCGGAGATTGCGGCGCCGAAATCCGCCGACTCCAGACTGCCGGGCAGCCGGATCCGGCTTCGACCCCGATGCCGGTTTTTGTCTGTCCGAGCGATCCGCACGGGATGCAAACGCTGCTGAGCGGACCGGCCGGCCCTTTGCCGGCCAGCGGCCACTGCGGACTGCTCTACCCCGGCTGCTATTTGGGCGTCGCGGGCGACGATGAAGAAACGGCCAATTGCGGTGGGATTTATCACGGCAACGGGATGTTTTACAACCTGAGCAAAACCCGATTCTCCGATGTCGTGGACGGCACATCGATGACGCTGATGGTGGGCGAACGGGGCATTCCCAGCGATCTCGGCTGGGGCTGGCTCATCTGCGGCGGGACCGAGTGCGAGCACTACATCAGCGCCGACCGCGGTCTCAGCCCCGGCGACAACGTGCCAAGTTACCTGAGCGTTCTGCAGCATTTCTGGAGTTGGCATCCCGGCGGCACGCATTTTGCGATCGCCGACGGCAGTGTGCGATTCCTCTCCTATGAGATTGACTACAACGCGTACCTCGGCATGTCGACTCGCAACGGGGGAGAAATCACCGGGAATCCCTAACGCGGGCTGGGCCCGCAACCCAACGTAGCCTGACTCTCTGAGTCGGGTCGATCGGGTCTATCAATACTTCCCGACTCGGAGAGTCAGGCTACCACGATGCGCGCACGGCGCGCAGAAGTTAGGAACAAAGACTCTAACGCGGCCTGCGGCCGCAACGGCCAACGGAACCGGTTGAAGAAGTGCAGGCAGGAGACTCCGTGGCCCGCTTGCACTACCCCACCGCCACTTTTTCGGCAGGAACCAACCGCCTGCGCGTGATGCATCGCAGCGGGTTTGGAAACTGCCCCCTGGTGGACCGCGGCGTTTCGTGGCAAGATGTTGAGATCGTTTTGTTTGGACCGATCCCGTCTCCGTCGCGCAATGTTCGAGCTGGCAGACCTGAAACGATGAACGACATGAAGATTTTCAGCGGACGAGCGAACCCCGATTTGGCCCGGCGGATGTGCGACTACCTGGGACTGCCCTTGGGGCGGTTGTCGATCGCCAATTTTCCCGACGGCGAAATCTCCTGCAAGATCGACGAGGATGTTCGCGGCCGCGACATTTTTCTGGTTCAGCCGACCTGCACCCCGGTTAACGAGAGCGTGATGGAGCTGCTGATCATGATCGACAGCTTCAAGCGAGCCAGCGCCGAACGAATCACCGCCGTTATCCCCTATTACGGTTATGCACGCCAGGACCGCAAAGATGAGGGGAGAGTGCCGATCACCGCGAAACTCGTGGCGAATCTGATTACCCGGGCAGGCGCTGACCGGGTGCTGACGATGGACTTGCACGCGGCTCAAATCCAGGGCTTTTTCGACATCCCGGTCGATCATCTCTATGCGGCTCGCGTGATCGACGCCCACTTCCTGAACATGGGGCTGACGGAGGACGAGATTGTTGTCGTAAGCCCTGATGAAGGAAGTATTAAGCGAGCGCTGAGCCACCTCCCACAGCTCGGCGGCAAGCTGGCAATCGTCGACAAGCGGCGGTCCGGCGCCACGTCCACCAAGCAGGCGAACCTGATCGGCGGTCCGGTCGAGAACAAAGTCGCCTTGATCTTCGACGACATGATCAGCACGGCCGGTTCCATTACCGGCGCCGCCCACATGGTGAAGAAGGCCGGTGCAAAAGCGGTTTATCTGGCCGCCACTCACGGTCTCTTGGTTGGCGGCGCGATCCAGCGGCTCCAAGAATCACCCATCGAAGGGCTTGTGATCACCGATTCCATACCACTGGCTCCGGAAAAGGCACTGCCAATTATCCAGGTGTTGAGTGTAGCGCCTCTTTTGGGGGAAGCAGTAAAGCGGATCCATCGAAATGAATCGGTGAGTCGGTTGTTCGTTTGAATCCGCGGAAGATGTGAATCTGCGGAGGATTTGCCGGATGCCGTTTTCGGAGGAACTGAAGAACGCGACGAGGCACTTCGCCGGATCGCGTTTTCACCACACTTTCGGGTGTCTTGGTTGGGGCCGGTTGGTATTTTTCAGAGATGCTCAGCCGGCTGGGGTTGAAATTTGCTAAAATTCTCTCACAATAGCTAGTTTCGCCCTCACCCCGATTCGATCTGCGAACAGAGGACTTCCATGGCGGAGACAATGAACGTTCAAATCCGAGAGACGCGAGGCAAACGGCGTGCCCGGCGTCAGCGCGAGGCCGGGTTTATTCCTGGCGTCTTGTATGGCCACGGCGAGCAGACGGTGAGCTTGTCTCTGCCGGCGGAGCAGATCGACGCGGCGATCCGGCACGGCAGCCGGCTGGTGAATCTCAGCGGTGCCGTCACGCAGCAGGCTTTCATCCGGGAGTTGCAGTGGAACACCTGGGGAACCCAGATCCTTCACGTCGATCTTACGCGAGTTTCCGCCCACGAAAAGGTGGAAGTCCGCGTGCCGGTGGAGTTGCGGGGCGAAGCACCCGGCGTCAAGCAGGGCGGAGTGGTTGAGCAGCCGATCCACGAACTGGAAATCGAATGCGAGGCGACGGCGATTCCGGAGAAGATTGGGGTAAACATCAACCACCTCGAATTCGACCGGGCGATTACGGTGGCGGACCTTGTGCTGCCGCCGACGGTTCGCGTTTTGGAGGATCCCACGGCCGTGGTGGTGCAATGCACCGCGCCGGCTGAGATGGTCGAAGAGGAAGGGACGGGAGAGACTGCGGAGCCGGAGTTGATCGGGCGCAAGAAAGCCGAGGGTGAAGAAGAGGAATAGGCTCGACGTCGCACGAGCGTTTCGGGCGGGCTTGGCGGGGAGCGTCGACCATGAAGCTGGTCGTGGGTTTGGGCAATCCCGGCCGTCGCTACGTGGGAACGCGACACAACATCGGCTTCATGGTGCTGGCCGAGTTGGCACGGCGGTATGGTGCCGGATCGCCCAAAAAGAAGTTTCAGGCAGAAGTGGTCGACATTGATTTGGACGGGGAGAAGACCCTCCTGGTCAGCCCGACAACGTATATGAACCTCAGTGGCGCAAGCGTACTGGCCGCCAGAGATTTTTATCGAGTGCCGTTGGAAGACGTACTGGTGATCTGCGACGACATGAATCTGCCGGTAGCGACGCTGCGTGTTCGAGCTGGCGGGTCGGCGGGCGGCCAGAAGGGGTTGGCGGATATTATTCGCCGACTCGGAGACGAGCAGGTGCCGCGTCTTCGCGTTGGGATAGGGTCGCCTCCGCAGGGGAGGGCAGGGACCGACTACGTGCTGGCTCGGTTTTCGGCTGAAGAACTCGGCGAAATGGAAAAAGCAATCGCGCGTGCGGCGGATGCAGCGGTCGTATGGGCCCGCGAGGGCATACACCGATGCATGAACCAATACAACTGATCCGGTTAACGAGGAGTACTGTTTTGGCTTCTACGGTCTACGAAGGGATGTTTATCTTGGATTCCGGTCGTTACAGCCGGGATCCGGAAGGCGTGTCGGCAGCGATCTCGCAAGCAATCAACCAAGCCGGCGGCGAAGTTCTCGTTAGCCGTCAATGGGAGGAGCGTCGATTGGCCTATCCCATTCAAGGCCAACGCAAGGGAACCTACTGGCTCACCTATGTCCGCCTCGAGTCGACGAAACTGACGGAGGTCGAGCGGCAGTACCTGCTGAACGATAGTATTCTTCGCTTTCTCTTCCTGAAAGTCGACCCGCGGATTGTCAACGCGCTTGTGGAACACGCCACCAGCGGCCACATCGTCGCCCCCGCGGAAGCCGCTGAGCAGAAATCCGCTGACGGCGGCAGGCCTCGTCGCGAAAGGGAAAAGGTGGCGGTGGGCAGCCACACGGTGGAAACGCCGCCCGAATTGGACGAAGAAGACGGCGACAACGACAACTAATGCTCCAACGGGCTTTTGTTCGAACCCTGGCACGTTCGGCCTTCGCAGGAGTGGGTAATCATGGCGAGCTACAACCGCGTGGTGTTGTTGGGAAATCTGACCCGAGATCCCGAGTTGCGGTATATTCCGAGCGGGACGGCCGTGTCCGAATTCGGTTTGGCGGTGAACGACCGTCGCAAGAGCGCTAGCGGAGAGTGGGTGGAAGAGACCACCTTCGTTGACATTACTCTCTGGGGGCGAACGGCGGAGGTCGCCAGCGAGTATCTTACCAAAGGCGCTCCGGTTCTCATTGAAGGCCGGTTGAAGTTCGATTCCTGGGAAACGACGGACGGGCAGAAGCGTTCCAAGCTCCGCGTCGTCGGTGAAAAAATGCAAATGCTCGGCCGTGTGGGCGAAGGAGGCGGTGCTGGTGGAGGTGGTGGCGCTGGTGGAGGAGGTGGCGGCGGAAAAAGTCGACCGCCCGCACGTCAGCAGCCATCCAACGACTACAGCCAGCCCTCGCCCGAACCCGACCAGTACGACGGTCCGGGGGGATCCCCGGAAGACGATATTCCTTTTTGACCGCGGCGGCCACTTGTCGGGTGCGTCTGCCGACTACCTGGACATTATCAGCAAAGGTTGAGGATACATGGCGAAACCCATCGTTCAGCAGGCCGCGCGCCGCAAGCAGCATCGGCAAGGCAGTCGTCTGCCCAAAGGTTCCAACGGAGGCATCCAGCTTCTCTTGGTCCAGACGGTCGAACATCTAGGCAGCCAGGGCGACGTGGTCGAAGTCAAGCCCGGCTATGCCAAGAACTACCTCATCCCTCAGGGCCTGGCCACTATCGCCACGGAGCACCATCGGCGGATGGTCGACAAGCATCGGGCCAGACTGGCGGAGATTCAGAAAGCCCGCCTCGCCGGCTTGAAGTTGCTTGCCGCTGATCTTGCGCGGCAGAGTGTGACCATCGAGGCCAACGCCAACGACGAGGGGCATCTCTACGGCTCGGTCGGCGCGCCGGAAATCGTCGCTGCTCTGAAACGCAACAACATCGCGCTGACGCCCGATCAGATCCGCCTCGAAGGTCCGCTGAAGGAACTTGGTCTTTACACGGTCCGTATCCACCTTGCTTCGGAAATCGACGCGGAGGTGAAGGTCTGGGTTGTTCCGTCGGTCGGAGAAGGCGTCCCCGGACAGGCAGGTTGATCGAGTTTTGTTCCACGAAATCAAGCGGGCCTGCGTTGACCGCAGGCCTTCTTCTTTGGATTCTGGGGCACGACCGACGCCCCGACCGCTTCCCCCGCTCGGCGGTTGCACCGCCGCCCGCTCCCGCTTGCGGAGAGGGTAGGTTGCCGTGCAACCGACCGCCTCTTATCATGCGGTTGAAGTTGGATGCTCTTTTGCCTTTCACCAGCAGAGACGGATCGCCATGGCAACTTACGGACGTGTTGAGGCCGGCCACAGCCACCCGGCGGTCACTTCGGAAATCCTCGATCGGCTACCACCGCAGAATCTCGACGCGGAGAAATGCGTTCTCGGCAGCCTGCTGCTCGACTCCAGCATGTGCGACGACGTGGTCTTGCTGCTGCGCAGCGAGGATTTTTACTCCAGCCTGAACCAGAAGCTCTATTGCCACATTGTGGCGATGCACGACGAAGGCAGCCGCATCGATACGGTGCTCCTGGTCGAACGGCTGAAGCAGGCAGGCGACTACGAAGCCGTCGGCGGAGCGGAGTACTTGCGGGAAGTGCTGAACTCGGTGGCCGTGGCCGCTCATGCCGTCTACTACGCCAAGATCGTCCGCGACAAGGCCACGTTGCGGTCGGTGATCCGCGCCAGCACGGAGATCCTCCGCGACGCCTACGATCCGGCGATCGAACCCCGCGAGATGATCGGCTTGGCGGAAGAGAAGATCTTCGCCATCCACGACGCGCGGAGCAGCGACCAGTTGGCGAGCATGCACGACGTGCTCATCGAGGCCTTCGCCCATATCGACAAGCGGATGGAGCAAGGCGGCGCGACCGGCGTCCCCAGCGGCTTTGCCGATATGGACAGCATGACCGGCGGGCTGCACGAATCCGAGTTGGTGATTCTGGCGGCGCGTCCGAGCATGGGCAAGACGGCGCTGGCCACGAACATCGCCGATCACGTTGCCGTGGAAGCGCAAGGCTGCGTGCTGTTCGTCAGCCTGGAAATGGCGAGGTTGGAGCTTGCCCAGCGCATGCTCTGCGCTCGCGGCGAGATCAACGGCAAGAAGTTCCGCGGCAATTACCTCTCGGGCGAAGACCGCGACCGCTTGTTGGAGGCCTCGGCGAAGCTGAGCAAGGCGCCCTTGTACATCGACGACACCCCCAGCCGCACGGTCACGGAGATTGCCGCCGCGGCCAGGCGCCTGAAGCGTCGCCAGAATCTCGCTCTGATCGTAATCGATTACCTACAGCTCATCGAGCCCGACAACCCCAAGGATCCCCGCCAGGAGCAAGTCGCCAAGATCGCACGGCGACTGAAAGGACTTGCCCGTGAGTTGAGCGTGCCGCTTCTCTGCCTCGCTCAGCTAAACCGCCAGGCCGAAGCGACCAAGGATAACCGGCCACGGCTGAGCCATCTGCGGGAGTCCGGCGCGATCGAGCAGGACGCCGACGTGGTGATGTTCGTTCACCGCGAAGAGTATTACCATACCCGCGAGGAAGCCAAGGACATGGACATTGTCGGCCACGCCGAGATCATTGTGGCCAAGCAGCGCAACGGCCCCACGGGCGAAATCAAGCTCCACTGGTTCCAGGACTTCACCCGATTCAAGAACGCCGCGCAGAAAGCGTACGACGAATTCGAACAATTCGGCGACAAGTTCTGACGCTTCGTATCACGGCGGGCGGTTGAAAAAAGAGTCACGGGCCCATGAGTTGCCGCGCGCGGTCGACGAGATCGAGAAACTCGGCACGCTTTCCGCCGGGATCCTCTCCCATCGCTCCCGCCGCGTACTGCCTGACCGCGGCGAAGGTTGCCTCCCCTGCGTACCGAGAATGTCGCAGCAGCATTCCAAACGCCGCCACGGCGGCGGCGAAACGAAAATCGTCCGAGGCCATCGCGAATGTCGCGCCCGAATCGGTGAGGGGGGACACCGTCTCGTCGCTCTGCGCGCCGTCCGGGGCTCTGCAACGCAGTCGAACCGTCAGCAACTCGCGGCGTCCGCCGGCCAAAGTGCCCGATGCGACGGTTGCAGCCGGAACGATCTCGTACAGCGCGGTGGCCGTATGCCCCGCGTCGATCTCGCCCGCCTCTTTTCGCCCATCCCGGAAATCTCCCGTGGCCGTTGCCCGCTTCTCATAGCCGATGAGCCGATAGCGCGCCGCCTCGGCCGGGTTGAATTCAACCTGCACCGTCACGTCGCCGGCAATGGTCGCCAGGCCGGGGGACATCGGCTCGGTTTCTCTGGCCTTGATGCCGATCCGGACCAGTCGATGCGCATCGTTCCAGGGACATTGGCTGACTTCCGAATGAACGGTGATGGGGCGGTCGCCATCGGGCGGCGGATAGTCGTAGGGAAAGGAATTGACCATTTCTTCGATCCGCACGGCGTCGGGCGGGGGCAGTACGCCGGATGTCAAGGACTGCCGGACGATGGCGTAGGAGGTCGTATCAACACCGATCGCGAACGTCGACCGAGGAACGGCGGCAACGTCGACAAACGGGTTTTCGATGATCGAGGTGTATGCCGCTCCCGCCGCCGCGCGCTCTGGCCTGCCGGTGAGTCCGGGCCTCGTCTCCATTTCCGGGTTCATCATCATCGCATCCATGCCCGGCATGAGCGGCAATCCCGCCGCAGCCGATGCACTCGGCATCGCTGCCGGGCGTTCGCCTGCCGCACGGATCGCGCCGCCCCCAAGTCCGCCACCAAAGGTAGCGGGAGGCTGCGATGCGGGGACGCCCGCCGCACTGAATCCGGCAGTGCGATCTCCAGCGACACTATCCGTCGGATAGCCCCCGATTTGGGGCATGACGCCACCGTACGAATGCTGCTCTGTTCCTTCGTTCGGCGCCACACCTGGCACGAGTTCCGCGGGCGTGGCAGGCGCCGTGGTCGCCGCCAGCCCGTCGCCGGCTTCGTCTTTGAGTTTCTTCTCCGGTTCCGCGAGCGTACGGGCGAGTCGTCCCCGGCGAGCGGCCGGCGCTTCCACGTTGCTCCGCGCCGGCGCATGGTATCCCGCCTGGTCCGGTTTACGGTCAAGAAGTCGAAGCGGCCGTTCAACCGTCGCGATATCCGCCGCACCGCTCGCCCGCTCCTTATTGGATTCGCCCCGTGCCATTGGCGTCTGGCTGAACTCGGAGCTTTCCCCACGAACGGACTCCGAAACGACAAGGGGCTTTCCCGCCGCGGATGACGGCTGATACGACAGGTTTGCGGGCGACTCTTCCATCAACTTCTCTGCTCGATCCGGTCGCGCCAGCGCCACGGTACGATGGTTCACGTCTTCCAAGGCCGGCCGGAGGGCTTCAAAAAGAGCAAGGCTGACGGCTGCCACAAGCAAGCAGGCCAACGCGGCGATAGCCGGCAAGCGACGGCGCAGACCGCCACGCGAGCGAACCGGTGATGCCGGTGATTTCAGGCCGGCATCATCCGAAACGGCCAAACGCCTTTCAATCGTTTCTCGCAGGCTCCGCGAAGGCGGAGGCAACGGGGCCTGCATGGCGGCTTCGGCCAGATAGTTCGCCAGTGCGCGAAGCTCGCGGATGTTCCGCCGCATCGGCTCCGCCGCATCGCCTTGGGCCGCATCGAGCGCGGCCTCCACCGACAGCGCTTCGTCACGGGGCAATTCCCCGAGGGCGTAGGCCGTCAGCTTCGCCTGGGCGGTTTCGTCGTATCCGGGCTTGTGATCGTGCGATGTCATGGCCGTGGTTCCAACCCTATCGATTCAACAGGCGCTGCGCTCGAAGCGGCGGCTCCCTCGAGCAGCTTCCGCGTGAAGGGATGCTCGCGAAGGCGCTTCAAGGCCCGATGGACGAGGACACGGACGTTTCCCTCGCGCTGCTGGGTTGTCTCGGCGATTTCGCGGTAGCTGAACCCTTCCGTCCAGAGGTCGATCGCCTCGCGTTGAGCGGTCGGCAAGGCCGCGACCAATTCACTCATCCGCGCGTAAAGATCTCGAGTCTCCGCGCTGGCGGCCGGGTCCGGCTCGCGGCTGACGTCCAGGTCGGATGCGGCCGTATCGATCGCCTCGGTGTGCCGGCGGCTGCGGAGGGTATCCACCGCTCGATTCCGGCAGACCGCGAAAAGCCATGGCGCCACCCGGCTGCCCAACTCTTCCGGCGAACGGTCGCAGAGACGCAAAAAGGCATACTGCACCACGTCGCGCGCAGCGTCTTCGTCGCCCACCAGCCTCGCGGCGTAGCGGGTAAGCCGCCCTTCATACTCGTCAAGAGCCCGTACCACCCATTCGCGGCGGTCGATGGGGCCTGGTTCTGTCATCCATTCACCTGTCGCTCGCCCCGTTCACAAGTATAACGCCCTGCGACGACGGGCGTTACACGAAAAATCGCCGCGCCGGATGGCATCTTTGTCCATAACTTCTGCGTATCGTGCGCGCCGATTTGGGTTGTTTAAATGCAACGGCCAATGGCCTGCGGGGGGTAAGGAAACCTGGCATCGCGCATTCCGCGCAGGGCGTTGGCCGTTGCGGTTAAACGAGTCGGTTGCGGTGGAAGGCCGCGTCAGGATTAGTGGGGATTAGCGACGATTAGTGTTCCTCTTCCCCCTTATCTGCTTCTTGCCTGTTCACCGGGCCTGGTCGTGACTGCCGGCATATTCGATTCCAATCGCGCAGGCAGATCGAAATGCCACCGAGCGGATTTCGTCGTTGCATCATGCAGTGCTCGGCGTTTCGCCACGAACCGCAGTTGTAAGGTAACCTTTTGTGTTCCATGCTTGCGAACAAAAGGGGCTATCAACGGGCTGCCCTCCGCCTAGGGGCAGCGCCGATTCGTGTTTTTGTCATGGAAAGCCGTTGAGCCATGCTGCGAGTGCCGGTGCATAAGTTACAGCCGGGCATGATCCTTGCCAGGCCGGTTCCCCTGCCGGACGATCCGCGCCGTTTTCTTCTCCAGCGCGATCGCGAAATACCCTTGGACGTTGTGCCGCGCTTGAAGCAACTGGGAATCATGGACGTATGGGTTCGGCATCGCGAGTTGGAGTTTCTCGAATACCTCGTCGATCCGGAGTTGGGCGAGCGGCAGCGGGAGGTTTACTCGCATGTCCGCCGCAACTTTGAGCAGATGATCCGGAATTCCTCGGTGGAATTGGACGTGGTTCACTTCGAGGAATCGATCGGCAGCCTCTTCGAGTTCCTCAAATCCGGTTCGACTGGCGATGTTCTTTTGCAGAAGCTCGACGCCTTCGACAATTACCTGATATCGCATTCGGCGAACGTCTGTTATCTCGCCCTGCTGGTGGGCATGAAACTCGACCGCTACCTGATCGAAGAACGTCGGTTCAAATCGGCCAAAGATGCGAAGGACTTGCACATCCTCGGCCTGGGTTGCCTGCTGCACGACATCGGAAAGATGCACGTTCCGCCGGCGATTCTCAACAAGCCGGGCAAGCTCGACGACGTCGAAATGGCCGAAATGCGGCGGCATACGAATCACGGCTATGAGATGGTCAGGAGCGCCATTCCCGCCGCCGCTGCGTCCATCGTGTTGAACCACCACCAGCGCTGGGACGGCTCGGGGTATCCCGGCCGAATCGACCACCATACCGGCACGGAAGGCGCGCCGCCGGCCGGCAGGAAGATCCCCGTCTTTGCGAGGATCGCTACGATCGCCGATGTCTATGACGCGGCGACGAGTCGGCGATGCTACTCCGAGGCCAAGCACCCCGTTCGCGCGTTAGCCGAAATGCGAAACTGGTCGAGAGGCCAGTTCGACCCGGACGTCGAGGCAGCCTTCTATCGAACCGTACCGCCGTTTCCCGTCGGCCAGGTCGTCACGCTCTCCAATGGAGTCGATGCGGTCGTCGTGGATTTCAACCCCGACTACGCGGTTCGACCGAAGGTTCAGTCGATTCGTACGGCACGTGGCCAACGCATTGCCAATCCGTCTCTGGAAGAGATCGATTTGTCGTTCTGCGACGATATCGAGATCGTTTCCGTGGACGGCGAGGATGTGCGACCGTATGTCGCCGCGCTCGAGGAACTCGAGTTCGCGGCACTGGCGTAGCATCGGCGACAGAATGGGGGTCGCAACCAAGAAGGGGTCGGGAGTCTTTTTCCGTATCGGCCACCGACCGCGATGGACCTGCCGAGCGGCGGTGGGGCCGATACGGAAAAAGACTCCCGACCCCCTTGCGCCACTTCCACTCTCTCGACTTCTCCCCGCTTTCCGCGTAAACTCAATTGCTCGGGTGCGGGAAAGCACTGGTTTGCACCCATCGCGGGTTCTTTTCCCTACGGTCGACGGATGCTCAACGCTCGCTGGATTGCGCTGGTATTGTGTTTGAGCCTTCTGGCTTCGCTGCCGGGCTGCGGCGGTTGCAGTTGTCGCAAGAGGCCCAAGACCCCGGACGAGATGGATCGCGACAAGGCCGAACTCGAGCGGCGTTTGAGGCTGGAACGAGAAAAACAGAAGCCTCCTCTGGAGGTGAGTTCGCTGATTTCTCTGCCCCACGCCGGCAAAGCGAAGGCATGCTGGTTCAAGCCGGGACATTGGACCTCAGCCACGTTGGCGGCCAAGGCCAACCACGACGACATCCTCGCCGATCTAGAGATCACGGTCAGCGATGGGCAGGGACAACCGGTCGGGCTGACGGACTCTGCTTACACACTGTCGATGGTGCGGACGATCGCGCTGCCCAAAAAACAGCCGAAACAATTTGATTCGCGTCTCTTCGTGCCGCTTGCCGCGGACAAGGTCCGCGGGTCGGTCCGAATTACCTCTCGAAAAGGAGGCCGACGATTCGAACCGCAGATCCAACCGCTCGTGGCCATGCCGCCACATCAGTATCGCTTTGTCGTTCTGGCCCGCTGGCCGGAACGATATAAGTATCTCGAGAAACTCGATACCTTCACCGCGCCGCTGGGCTTTCGATTCGACCTGGCCGATCGCCAATACTTCCGCGTCGAACTGCTGCGGGGCGAGAAGGACATCACGCTTCCCAGCCATGCACTCTTCTGGACAAGCATCGCCCATATTCTCTGGGATGACGCCGAGCCGGACGCACTGACCCCGGAACAGCAAACGGCGCTAATCGACTGGCTCCATTGGGGCGGACAGTTGATCGTCAGCGGCCCGGAATCGATCGACGCCTTGGCGGACAGCTTTCTCGCTCCCTATCTGCCGGCGACCTCGGCGGCGGCGTGGCAGATCACGGCGGAAGACCTCGTAGCGATCAACGATCGTTGGACCTTGCCCTTATCCGGACATGACGGACGGATGCTCAAGCCCGCCGTGCACTGGCCGGGCATAAGACTCCGCCCGCACCCCGGGGCCAGGGCGGTTCCCGGCGCCGGCGACCTGCTGGCCGAGAGACGCGTGGGGCGAGGGCGGATCGTTGTGTCGGCGTTTTCGCTCTGGGGTCGGGAACTCGTCGGCTGGCCGGGGCTGGATGGTTTCTTCAATTCGGCGCTGTTGGCCCATCCGCCTCGCTCGTTCCACGAGGTGGAAGGAGAAACGCGGATCACTTGGGCCGGCGGCGAATCGAATCGCCCGGGACCGCCCATCCACGACGCCCGCCGCCTTTGCGATCTTCGCTATTTCACGCGCGACAGCGGTCGCCGAGTGATCGTCACCGCCGCCGAATCGTCGCTCATCGATGAACCGGCCCGCAAAGTGATCGATAGCGACGTCGCGTCCTGGGACGACTTCAACGACGTCGCCAATGCGGCGCGGGAATCGCTCCGGCAAGCGGCGCAGATCGAGATACCGAAGCGGACGTTTGTCGTTTGGGTGCTTGCCGTGTACCTGGTGGTGCTGGTGCCGTTGAACTGGATCGTGTTCCGAATGCTGGGACGGGTGGAGTGGGCGTGGGCGGCCGCACCGCTGATCGCCGTCGCCTGCACGATCGTGGTGATCCGAATGGCCCAGCTCGACATTGGCTTCGCGCGGTCGACGACGGAGATCGACGTGGTGGAATTGCAGGGCGAGCATTCACGGGCACACGTGACTCGCTATATGGCGTTATACACCTCGCTTTCCACCCCTTATGTATTTCGTTTTGTTCAACCCGACGCACTGGTGCTTCCCTTCCCGGCCCAAAGCGGCGACAAGGATACCCAAGCCCGCTTCGGACGGAGCGAGCTGGAGTACCGTTATGAAAACGATATCGCCCTGAAAGGGCTGCAGATCCGCTCCAACACTACGGGTCTGGCCCACAGCGAGCAGATGCTCGACCTCGGTGGCGGTCTCTCACTTCGCCTCAAGAAATCCGGCGAGTATGAGTTCTTCAACGGCAGCGACCTGTCGCTCCGCGGCGCCGGTGTGATCCGAAGACTTGGCGGTGAAAGCAACGGCGGAAAGCCTACGGATGATATCGAGGGATGCTGGCTCGGGGATGTGGCGCCCGGCGCGTCGCTTCCGGTACGATTCCGCCGGCATCCCGTCGATGCGAAAAAACCACTCTGGCCGCAGAGGAGCCGGCGGCCGGAAACCGCCCGCACACGGCCCTCTGGCACGCTGAGCCTCCATCGTCTTCTCGCTTTAGCGGAGAAGACCGACCAGATGCAACCCGGCGACGTTCGCCTGGTAGCCTGGACCGATCAACCGCTGCCGGGCGTCGAGATCCGTCCAGCGGCATCCCAGGCCCGCCAGGTTGGCTTGGTGATCGCGCATCTGGACTATGGCCACCCGCCCAACCCGCGTTCCGACGTCAACAGCCGGGCCGACGTCGACGCGCAGTACCGGAGAATCCTGCTGGCGGAATAAGATCCAGCCGTTCCTTTTTTCAACCCAGAGACTTCGCTCCTTGCGCCGATGATCGAACTGAAAGATTTCACCAAACGCTACGGCGACCTGTTGGCCGTCGATCACTTGAACCTGCGGATCGAGCCGGGCGAGACGTTCGGGTTCATCGGCCCCAACGGCGCCGGCAAGAGCACGACGATCCGTTTCCTGGCCACGCTGCTCAAAGCGACCGAAGGAGAAGGCACCGTCAACGGCTTCAGCGTCACCAGGCAGCCGTTGGAGGTTCGTCGCAGCATCGGCTACATGCCCGATAGTTTTGGCGTTTACGACGGTATGAAGGTCTGGGAATTTCTCGACTTTTTCGCCCTCGCCTACCAGATTCCCCGTTCCCGCCGCAAGCAGGTGATCGGCGACGTGCTCGACCTGCTCGACTTGACCGGCAAACGAAACGACTTCGTCAACAGCCTCTCGCGCGGGATGAAGCAGCGGCTCTGCCTGGCGAAGACTCTCGTCCACGACCCGCCGGTGCTGATTCTTGACGAGCCGGCCAGCGGGCTGGATCCGCGGGCGCGCGTCGAAGTCAAGGCCCTCTTGCGGGAACTCCGCCGCATGGGCAAGACGATCCTCATCTCCAGCCACATCCTCACCGAGTTGGCCGATTGCTGCACGAGCATCGGCATCATCGAGCGGGGCAAGCTTCTCATGCACGGTCCGATCGAGGAGGTCTATCGCCGCATCCATCGTAATCGCATCGTCGTCATCAAGTTCCTCGCGAACCTCGAGGCGGGCGTGTCCATTCTCCGCAGCCGGCCCGAGATCCGCGACGTGCAGATCGATGGCCGTCGCGTCACCGTCGAATTGGCCGCCGATGAAGAGCAACTTGCCACGGTGATGGAACAACTGTTGGCCAACGGGGTGCGTATGCACTCTTTTGCCGAGAAAGATCCGACGCTGGAAGACGTCTTCATGCTCGTCACCAAGGGAGCGGTGGCGTAGCCATGTTTCTCATCGACAACCCCGTGCTGCAGCGCGAATTGCTGGTCAACCTCCGGATGAACCGGGCCTTTGCGCTATTGCTGGTCTACGTCGGTCTGTTGGGACTGGTCGTCTATGCCGCCTGGCCGAGCCAGCAACGGCTCGATCTGACTAACAGCCCGGAAGAAGCGACACGTCTGGTCAATATGTTCTTTCTCGGCCAGTACGTGCTCATGTCGCTGATGACGCCCAGTTTTGCGGCGGGGACGATCACCGGCGAGAAGGAGCGCAAGACGTACGAAATGCTGCTGGCCAGCCCGATGCGGCCGGTGGCGATTGTGGTCGGAAAGCTGCTGGCTTCGTTGTCGCACCTCGCCGTGCTGGTCTTCTGCTCGCTGCCGATCGTGATGCTTTGCCTGCCGCTGGGGGGCGTTTCGCTGTACGAGGTGCTGGGAACCTACGTGGCCATGGCGGCCTCGGTGCTCACCTTCGGCATGATCAGTATGGCTTGTAGCAGCTATTTTTCCAGAACTATCGCCGCGGAAGTCGTTTCCTACCTGATCATCCTGCCGCTGGCTCTGCTGGGAGTGCTTTTTTATGGCGGCTTGGAACGAGCGGCCGAGTTTCGACTGGCGCTGCTGCTGGTAATCGTGCCGGCCGGCGCCCTGGCGATTTCGGCGATCCTGATGCAGGCCATCAGCCGGCGGCTGATGCATCCGCCCGACGTCGGCGCGGAAGCGCAGGAAGTGGTGGACCTCGACCAAGAGCAGCGGGACGCCGTGGGAATGGTCATCCGCAGCGACCAGTTTCCCGACAGGCTCTTTGCCCCGCCCAAGCGATCGGATCTCTTGGACGACGGCATCAATCCCGTCTACGACAAGGAGATGCGGAGCGAGTTGTTCGGCCGCGGCACACTCATGCTTCGGCTGGTGATCCAGTTGAGCATGGGCCTGGCTTTGGTCGTCATGGCGGCTTGCCTCTACATCCAGTCGCAGCACGCGCCCTGGTATGCCGGCTACGTGCTGTTGTTCAACATGCTCGTCGGGCCGGTCTTTTCGGCCGGCGCCGTCACCAGCGAACGCGAACGGGAAACGCTCGACCTCTTGTTGACAACGACCCTTTCCCCCTGGCGGATCCTTTCCGGAAAGCTCTATTCCAGCCTGC
>JAAYEH010000270.1 GCA_012728855.1 Rhodopirellula sp.
CTATCGACCCACCGAGTGGAAACTTCACTTAGAGCCTATCCCAAAACCGCGTCGGGAGAAGGGGACAGGCACATTTTGCTCCGAAGACTCCGCAAAATGAGCCAGTCCCCAGCGGTTTTGGGATAGGCTCTTAGCCGCTCAGGTACCGCTCGGCAAGCGAGACCTACTAACCAGATCCCGCTCGGCAAGCGGGATCTACTGGCTGCAACCCGTTCTTGAACCATGCCCAAAATCAGACGCGAACGATGGCCGCTTGAGCCTTGATCTTGTCCACCGAAACGAGCGGTCCCTGTCCGCATCCCGGACAAGCCTGGCTCGTCTCGGCCCAGGTTCCCGGCGTCTGGATGTTGGATTGCCAGAACGGCCAAGTGCGGCATTGGAGGGGGCGCGACAGGTAGACCGTACAACGACGCGCCGCGTTGTCGAAAAACACGCAGTCACCGTTGGGACGTTCGATCAAGCTTTTCCGCCGTCCAACCCGGCGAACATATTTCTCTTCGAATGCTTCCACGGCTCTTCCCAAGTGTGAAGCCAGCGAAGCAATCTCCTCCTCATCGACCCACACGTAGCCCGGGGCGCCCGTGCAGCAGTCCCCGCACTCCGTACACGAAAAACGCAGTCCATCGTGGTACCAGGGGAGCCGTTCCGACTCGGATGGATTCATCGGATCCTGTTTTCCAGAGAAATCTTGCATCGGCTGTCAACAATTGACGGAGTGTCCGTAAGTAATCTTACCAGGCACACACTGGAACACGAAGGCTCCCCGGCAGTCGCGATAGCCGGTGCAAGGCTCGCTTTGTCGCCGTGATGACTTGAGCGGCAGGGAGCGATCCGCTATCGTAAGCAGCACGACCTTCCCTGACGACAGTCCCCGCGAAAGCAACCGGCGCAGGGGGCTGCCCCCCGCGAACCAGCCCAACCGATCGCCAACCTCAGAGCCAACCTCAGAAGGAGACCTACCATGGCCCATCGATTCACCCGTCGTCAGTTCCTGACCCGATCTGCCGCATGCGCCGGCGCCGCCGGTGCGGCAAGCTGGTTCGTACCGTCCTGGGCGCAGTCGCCGAACGAGAAACTGAACATCGCCGTGGTCGGTGTGGCCGGCCGTGGTGGCGCGAACCTTGCCGGTGTCAGCGGCGAGAACATCGTCGGGCTGTGCGACGTCGATGCGAACAACCTCGAGCAGGCCGCCAAGCGGCATGCTCAGGCCAAGACCTATACCGATTTCCGGAAGATGCTCGAAGAACTTCAGCAGCGGATCGACGCCGTGGTCGTCAGTACACCCGATCACACCCATGCTCCTGCCGGCGTTATGGCGCTGAAGATGGGCAAGCATTGTTATTGCGAGAAGCCGCTGACCTGGTCGGTACACGAAGCGCGGACCATGGCGGAGTTGGCGAGCAAAAACAAGCTGGTCACCCAAATGGGCACTCAGATCCACGCGGGCGACAACTACCGCCGAGTCGTGGAATTGATCCAGGCCGGCGCCGTGGGACCGGTCCGGGAGGTGCATGTCTGGAGCGGCGCGAGCTACTCGGGCGGTGCGACGCCCACGGAAACTCCGCCCGTCCCCGAATCGCTCCACTGGGATCTCTGGCTCGGACCAGCGCAGCAGCGGGCGTATCACCCGGCCTACGTGCCATTCAAATGGCGAGGTTGGAAGGATTTCGGCCACGGGGGTCTGGGCGACTTCTACTGCCACTATTGCGATCTGGCCTTCTGGGCCCTCAAGCTGCGACATCCGACCACGGTTCATGCCGAAGGGCCGCCGGTGGCAGAATACCCTGACGCCACACCGCCGTGGCTCATCGTCCGCTACGCCTTTCCCCAGCGCGACGACCTGCCGCCGGTACACCTCACCTGGTACGATGGTGGAAAGCGTCCGCCGCTCCAGAAGGAACTGAACTTGCCCGATTGGGGCTCGGGGGTTCTCTTTGTCGGCGAAAGCGGCATGCTGCTGGCCGACTATGGCCGCCGGATGCTTTTGCCGGAGGCCAAGTTCGCGGGCTACCAGCCGCCGGAGCCGTCGATTGCCGATTCGATCGGGCACCACCTGGAATGGATCGAGGCATGCAAGACCGGTGGGCCAACCACATGCAACTTCAACTACTCCGGTGCGTTAACCGAAGCCGCCCTGTTGGGCACGGTGTCGTACCGCACCGGTTCTCGCCTCGATTGGGATGCGGCCAATCTCAGGGCCACCAACTGCCCGGCGGCGGAAGCGTGGATCCATCGCAAGTACCGCGAAGGCTGGACGCTGTAGATTTGCTCGGCCCACCATATTGCTAAGCAGCCCGGCTGCTGCCATCGGGCAACGGCCAGACGCGGCGGGAATCGGATGGCCGGCAGCGGGGCTGCTCTGTTACTTGAACTCTCGGCGGGTCGTTGTTTTCACTCAAACTGTCAGTGCGGCGGCCCGGGAAAGGGGACAGGCTCCGTCGCAAATGGAGGTTTTCCGCGAGGTTGGAGGTTGCCGCGACGGTGCCTGTCCCCTTTCCCGGGCGGACCAACTCGATGGCCCGTTGAAAAGGGGACAGGCACCGAGCGGCAGGCGTTTC
>JAAYEH010000271.1 GCA_012728855.1 Rhodopirellula sp.
CCCGGCGTGATCGAGACTCGTCACCACGACGTCTTTTCCACGCCCGACCGTTTGCAGCAGTATCGCACCGAGACGCCATTGGGCCGAAACGGCTGCGCAGAAGAAGTGGCTTCCGCCGTCTTGTTTTTGGTCAGTGACGCAGCGCGATTCATCAACGGCGCATTGATCGACATCAACGGCGGTCGGTTCCTACGGTAGGCCCGTGGACATGCCGCCGCCGTGTAATCGCTGTCGTCGGTCGTCGCCGTTTCTACGGTAGGCCCGTGGACATGCCAAACGGGGATCCGCCTACGCGTTGCGCGCTACGGTGGACGACCAAGGTGGGGACGCCTTTTCTTTGGAAGACAACTTGCACGTGACGGGGCAAGAAATCCGGCCTCAGAAAGATCAGTGGCAAATCAGTGGCACCCTTGGACATCCTATGCCAATTCTTGTACAATGCAGCATCAGTATATGTTTTGGTGTAAGTCCTGCAGTTCAAGGCAATTGCTACGCTACTGGACCCCTAGTCCAGCACCCTTCGAGCGGACTCAAAATCCAGTGGGAGTTAATCCTGTGTGGGTTCGAGTCCCACCTCTGGTACCTTGTGGCATAAGGACTTACGGCGATTGCCGTGAGTCCTTTTTTGTTGGTGCAATGCCTTCCGTGTAACATTCGTGTAACAGAATCGCCCTGAAATTGCGGCGAAATGGCGGTGCAACGCGGCTGCAATGCGAGGTCGGCCCCCGTCGCGTGCTACCCCGCGTCAGCCCCTTGGGCCGTTACGGATGTTGCCCGAGCCTGCCTTCCCTTGTGGCCGTCGCGTTACACCGACGTTACACCGCTAGTCGTCGGGGCGTCGTCACGCTCAACAATCCGCTCAGGAGAAGTGACCAGGGAACCGCCGACCGTCGTTCTTTCTAACTTTGGCCTGCCCCCGTCCCGCAACCTCATCCCCGTCCCCCTGAAAAACCCGCTCGGAAAAGTTGACCAGGGAATCGTCGAGCATCGTTGATTAGCATTCGGCCACGCCGCCCTGACTCCACCTAAAGAACCGCACGCGCCGCCGCCCCGTGGATCACGGTGACGGCTGGGCTTGACCTGTGGAGGCTCGACCCGCGATGATCGCGGCGGCAACGCGGGTACTGGCTCTACCGCCATGCAGGGACCAACGTCGTGTTCGTTGCCGCTTCGCTGTGGGCCGCAAGCCCGATGTCGAAGCAGCCGCTACTGGCGGATCGTTGCCAAGCGACTGGTCTAATCGCAGTATCTCGACTATACTTGCCACTCTGTACCGTTCCCAGACGCCTGTTCTCGGCCAAGCACTTGACTCAAAGCCTTGTGGGGCATAGAATTACGGTGACATGACAGGAAGCAGTGATTCCTTTCCCCGTTTCGCAAAGCCGCCCGTCGTCGAGACGGTCCTCGGCGTTCATTTCCGCACGCGGGAGAAGTTTACCTCTGCCCATCAAGCGATTCTGTGGGACCGCTGTTTCAGAGAGCGGTTTCCGAGGCTCGAAGAGCGGCCACCAGTCGAAGAACTCCATGAGCGTTTCGGCGAGGAACGGCTGATTGAAGCTCCAATGATCCGCTGGCAGATCACGGATCGTCCAGAGTCTCCCAGGCTCTGGGCGGTGTGCGAGAGCGGAGAGCACGTCATCCAAATCCAGAGAAATGCGATTTTCGCCAACTGGCAGAAGACAGCCGAGGAGGCCGCCTACCGACCATTCTCGGAGAGACGACAAGAGTTCTGCCAGCAACTGGAGTGCCTGGAGAAGTTTGCCCACGACGAAGGGGTTGGGCGAATTGAGCCGACTTCCTGGGTCGTAACGTACATTAGCCACATCGAATACGAGGGGCTTGTAAACGTCGCCCCGACCCTTGCCAAGACGTTCACCTGTTGGGCCAATGAGACGAGCGACGGCTGGCTTCCCCCTCCAGATAGGGTGGCGCTGGATATGGCGTTTCCCCTATCGGACAATGTTGGGCGCTTGCACGTGAGTGCCACGCCTGTGGTTCGAGTGAGTGACAAGAAGGAGATGTTGCGGCTGGACTTTACTGCCAGGGGGAAGACCAAAACCAAGGAACTGGCAAGTGCTATGGATGGAATTGACTTGGGCCATGAATGGGTTGTGCGAGGTTTCGTGTCGCTGACCCGACGCGAAATGCACGAGGTCTGGGAGAGACTCCAATGAAATCGCAGTTCACCATTACGGAAGCGTTGATTGAGCGCACAGGCTCAACCGATCCCCGATGGATTGTGGTTCGATGCGATTGGCTTGAAGACGCCGAAAGGCAATTTCGGGCAATCGAGAACCTTCCTGATGGATGGGACGGCAATGGCGCGTCTCGATCCGATGCCCGAAGCCTGTGTGCAGCATGGGGGCTACTGACATCGCTTTGCCGTGTTGAGGGACTATCGAAACCGCATGTGAACCCGACCCCGTGCGGGGGCGTGCAGTTCGAGTGGGAAAACGGGTTTCGCTATTTCGAGATCGAAGTTGTTGCAGAGAGGGCGGCTACATATCTGTATCGAGACGATGCCATGTGCGTCGAAGAAACTGGGGAGATTTTCGAAGATGAGTCGTTGAACGGCGTCTTGGATTTCATTCGGCGTGTCGAGAATTTCACCGACCGCACTTCAAAGCGGACATCTGCGTTCAATTCGCTCGGCGCTCGCGAAGCCGTCGCGTAAGTTTGACCAGCGGCGAGGAAGGTTGTGTCTGACGAACCGATTTCTGACGATGAGGTTCTGCTTCGCCGTATTCCATCAGGAAAACCTTGGCTTGAGCCGCCAGATCGGGTTACGAGCGCCAATTTCAAGTTGGGCAGGGATGATAAGGGTTTGTCTGTCTTCCGTGAGCGATTTGTCAGCGAAGCCGAATTGCTCAAGAGGCCCGATGCGATTGAGGGCAGTCTTGTCGTTCGTGCCACGGCGGGAGAAGTACGTCGGGCCAAGAACGGGAAGCAGGAACCCTTGAACTTGGATGTTATCCCTGTCGATCATGACACGAACCCAGGACACGCTGAGATACGTGGACAGTTCACTGCAAGCGTTGCTGGGGCGTTGAAGAGACTCTTCCTTCACGCCGATTCGTCTCCAAGCGATGGGTCGTCTCATGAGGAAGTACCCGCGATCCATCGATCTTCAGGACTATCGTGTGCTGGGAGCTTGCCCGACCCTACATTGGTGGTGGTACGAGGAGACCTCAGCACGCCGAAGCGTGACGACGAATAGGGGTGTCTTGATTCGCAGGCGGGGGCATAGGGCACCCCCGCAAAGAACTCTTTTTTCTTTCATTGTTGAGTTCTTAATTCTGCAACAAGTCGTGCATGGGCGAGCCGAGTTTCATGGTCGGCCAGCAGACAAGAAACGAATTGGCCTTCGCCGTGTGAACGATCAAAGTGCGGTCGCCAAGACGGACTCGGCTGCGGGGACTCCGTGTATGGTCCCGAACTTGGCGCTGCCTGCCGCCACTTCACCGAACCAGTCACGAGCGATCTGCCCGATGATCTGGGTTTGCCAACCCATACCGTGCCACCGATGAAAAAACTGCGGGTCTTCGCATACAGGGCCAATCAGCCCCGCCACACCACCAGGACGCGGCCCCTGATGCGGTCGGCTGTTCAATGCTGCTGCCCGCCGCGACCCCACCACGCGCCGCAAAGGCCCATCTCCCGAACGCCGAGTACACGGAAACCGCGAGGCACCGAAGAATGAGACACGAGACAACGCCAGCGGAACGGAAAGGAAGCAAGGGGGTGTCTTGTGCGTCCAGGCGGGGGATAGGGAACCCCAGCAAAATACTTTTTTGAAACTCATTTCTGAGTTTTCAACTTTGCGACAAGTCCTGTGTGGGCAGACCAAGCTCTAGGATCGTCCAGGAATAGAAAATCATTCGGATGGGACTCAGAACACCTGCCGAAAATAGAAAATCATCCAGCCTTCGCCACGGCTGCTTTGCCTTCGGCCTGATCGCGGTACGCCTGCCAGTTCTGACCAGGGACGTACTTGCGATCACGCTGGGCCAACACCCCAGCATCCAGCATCCTGCTCAGAACATCATGGAGCCGTGACCGCTGCTGACTCGTGGGATTGCGGGGCGGTAGGTCAGTCCACTTCCGTCGCTTCCGCATCAAGTCCGACAACGAGATCGCCCCGCCCGCGTCGCCAACGGCCCGCATGATGGACACGACATCCTGAACGTCGGGCGGCAGCTTTGGCTTTGGTGCTGGCTTCGTGCGTGGCTTTGGCTTCGTGGTCAGCAGCCGCAGCAGTTCGTGGTTGCCAGTTTCCGTGGCGTAGTCCTTGACCGCATCCTTGATCGCGGTTCGCATGGCATCAACTCGCGGCCCGAACCGCCGACGTTGCTCGCCCACGGTCGCACCGTCGAGCATGGCTTGCCACAGATCAGCGAGCGGTGTTGCTCGTGTCGAGTTCCGCCGCAGCACGTCACGCAGGTCACGAAACAGTTCTGATTCGTGGGCGTTCGTTCGGTCGGGAATTTCGTCGGCAGGAACTTCCCCAGGTGTCAGGTGCTTGCGTTGCCCGTGGGCGATTGACACGGTGCCTGCTGGCCTGTTGATCGTCTTCAGGCTGGGCATTCGTCCTGAGCAGATATTCCGCAGGGTGTTCGCGAGGTAGGTCTTGAACAGAACTTCAATCGGGTTCCCGCGATTCAGATCGAACGGGCGGCTCTCGTCGAAATCGAAGATGCTCTTCCTCGGCCCACCCCGCTCGCCGACACGGGATAGCATGTTGAACGCGACCCGTGCGAACGTCTCGTCAGGATCGGCAACGCGGTGGCAGTTGTGCCGCACCATCGCGCCCACGATGTAGTCGGTCCACGAGTGGCACCCACCGCTGGCATCATGCACAGGACACCCCCGCATCCCTTCCAGCGTTCGCCGCAGCGCGGGGTCACGGGTGCGGTGGATCATGCCGTCGAGTGCTTGCTCAAACGCCCGCTCGAATTGTGACAAAACGGCTGGGTCGATCAGCCGCCGCTCTTCAAAAATTAACCATTGCCTGAATGCCACCATGCAGTATTTAGCGGCGGCGGTTCAGATTTTAGCGGCGTGTAGGATATATCCTGGGCCGTTGGGATACATCCTGGCGTACCCATTCCAACGGGGCATGTCGGCCAGCTTGGCGTGAGCAACCCCGTGGGCTGGGTGCCGCCAGGATGTATCCCGCGTCAGGTGCCGACCGTTTCCACCTGCTCCAGCACGCGGTAGATCGTGGGACGACTCAGGGCCGTGACCCTGGCAATCAACGAAATCTTCTTGCCGCTCGCCCGCATTTCGCGGATGGCGGTCAGTTGCTCATCAGTGACCCGCCATCGCCAGCCCTTTTTTGACCCGCCCCACTTCTTGCCCTTCTTCCGCGCGACAGCCTGACCAGCAAGGACACGTTCTTGGCGAATTTCGGTCTCAAACTCGGCAACGCTCGCCAAAATCCTCGCCTGCAAACGGCCAGCGGGTGACGCCAACGAGAATCCATCCTTCATGGACACCAGATCGCACCGCCGCTCGGTCAATTCGTCGAACAGTTGCCCAGGCTGGCCGATGGCGAGACTGGTGGTCTCGCGGTCTCAGGTCTCATGCGACTTTGAACGCTGGGACGCCCAGTCTCGCGAGACTTTTTGACAACGGAGTGACCAACCGTGTCAAACTCTTGTGGTAGGCTGATAAGCGGCATTAAACTACGCAGACATCCCATTTACCCAGTTTTCGCGTCCCTAGTCTTGCTTGTTTATCCTGTTCCAAACGGTAAAATGCGGGCTTTGTTGATCCGATTGGCCCGCATTGGGGGCGAACCCGTGAAGCTGAAACCCGCCATCCTGGCCGTCCTGGGCCGCGACCAACTGAAACGGATCGTGGCCAGCCTGGAAGTTGCGGACGTGGATCGCCGCAGCGCCGATGCCATGCGGGAGGCCCTGGCCCAATCACGGCGTTGCCGCCGTCCGTTTGTCGTTGACGCCACCCCACCTGAGAGGATGATCGCTATCCATGTTTGAGCAAGCATTCAAGAACATCGACGACGTTCTGTGGAAAGAGGCGGGTTGCACGACGGAACTGGACTACACGGAGCAGACCTCCTGGCTCCTGTTCCTGAAGTACCTCGACGGGTTGGAGCAGGACAAGGCTGACGAGGCCGCGTTGGAAGGGAAAAAATACACCTTCATCTTGGACAAACAGTATCGCTGGGAAAGCTGGGCCGCACCGAAGGGCAAAGACGGCCAGATCGACCACAACAAGGTGATGACTGGTGACGATCTTCGTGATTTCGTCAATCTAAAGCTCTTCCCCTACCTGCACGGGTTCAAGCAAAAGGCCAGCGGGCCGAACACCATCGAGTACAAGATCGGTGAAATCTTTGGCGAAATAAAAAACAAAATCCAAAGCGGCTACAACCTCCGCGAGATCATCGACCACATCGACGAATTGCAGTTCCGCTCCCAGGCCGAGAAATGTGAACTGTCGCAGCTTTACGAGGCGAAGATTCAGCGTATGGGCAACGCAGGGCGCAACGGCGGCGAATACTACACGCCGCGCCCGCTTATCCGCGCCGTGGTCCAGGTCGTGCAACCCAAAATCGGCGAGCGGATTTACGACGGGGCCTGCGGCTCGGCGGGCTTCTTCTGCGAGTCGTTCGTTTTCCTCAAGGCCAAGAAGAACCTTACCACCAGGGAAGCCAAGACGCTCCAGGAATGTACCTTCTACGGCAAGGAGAAGAAGTCCCTCGCCTACGTCATCGGGATCATGAACATGATCCTGCACGGCATTGACGCGCCAAATATCATCCACACCAACACGCTCACCGAGAACCTTGCCGACATTCAGGAAAAAGACCGAATGCACGTCGTGATGGCCAATCCACCTTTCGGCGGCAAGGAACGTAAGGAAGTCCAGCAGAACTTCCCCATTCGCACTGGCGAGACCGCTTTCCTGTTTCTCCAGCACTTCATCAAAATGCTCAAAGCGGGCGGGCGCGGCGGCGTGGTCATCAAGAACACGTTTCTTTCAAACACCGATAATGCGTCCAAGAGCCTACGCAAGCTGCTGCTGGAAAGCTGTAATCTCCACACTGTTCTCGACTGCCCTGGCGGCGTGTTCTTGGGTGCGGGCGTCAAGACGGTGGTGTTGTTCTTCGAGAAGGGAGCACCGACTCGCAAAATCTGGTA